>NZ_DATGLN010000269.1:0-4943 GCF_035294165.1 Chthonomonas sp. | reverse complement strand
ACGCCCCTCCGGAGTTAAGTGTAAGGAGACCGTATAGGAGGGACCTACCAACAACGTTGGAGGCTGCTCCTCTAGCTGGGCACTGGTAAACATCTTCCCTGTCAGTACCACCGGAAGAGTCTCCGCCGCCACATCGGGTGTGAGCGTGATCACATCTTCCACACTTCTCCCACTTGCACTCTGGTTGCCTTCTTCCTCGGTTGAAGCCATCGTGCCAGGATCCCCATTTCCGCTGTATTTCTTGATCAGCGCAGCTAAGGTTGTTGTCGTTGGCTTGCCACCTTCTCTGTCAGGCAGAACCGTTATTGTCTGATCGGGGCTGATCTCCTTGAAAGCGTTCCTATCGCCCTCAAGAAAACGAACGGCTGCGCGAATATAAGGGGCTAACATGGCATATCCAGCCCGGTCGTTAACCTGCAGCGCGGCCTTAATCGCCCCCGCTACTTGCGGGCTGCACATAGGGCCATTACGAGGATCGAAAATCGAGTTCCAACCGTACTCCGTCAAACAGACCCTCGATGCGGTATTCTCCGTAAAGATTTTAAAGTAGTTCCGGTCGTAGTCTGTATGTGGGTTCAGTGCCCCCACAACGGTTAAACCGTTCACATCGGGCTGGAGTGGAGGCCAACGCCGAGAAAGAAGGAAGTGATCTTGTATCTGGCCCGAAACATACCAAACGGCAAGGAGGGCGACGAAAATAGTCAATAAACGGCGGGTTCCAAGCTCGCGTGTCAGCCGCATGCGCGCCGGCGCATCCGCAGGTGAAACGGCTTCAGCCGGAAAAAGTGGCATATCTATATCATCTCCTAAACGATCGCTCTGCTAATTCAATACGGTTCTTAAGGCCGCAGATAGCAGCAAAACGTTACGGGGCGTGGCAGAGCTGCCCATCGTTCCGATTCGCCAAATCTTACCTTTTAACTTGCCCAAGCCTCCCCCTATCTCGATTCCATAGTCTTGAAGCAATTTTGCCCGCACATGTGCCTCATTATCAACGGCATCAGGCACGCAAAAGGCATTTAATGTGGGCAGCCGATTGGCGGAGCATCCGAACGGCTCGACACCTAACTCCCTGAGTTGCTCTCTCAAAAGCGCACTCACAGCAGCGTGACGCTGCCAGCGCGCCTCCAGGCCCTCCTCTTCGATCTCCTCAAGAGCTGCGTCAAGAGCGTAGAGCAGATTTACCGGCACGGTGTGGTGATAGGCATGAGGTGAATCGTAATAATCCCTTAGCAATAACCAGTCGAAGTACCATTCTACTGGCGCTCGCCGCCGTTGCCTCACCTCCCATGCGCGTTCAGAAACGGTGATCGGTGAGATGCCCGAAGGGGCTCCAATGCATTTTTGTGTTCCAGAATAGCTCACGTCTATCCCTAGACGATCTACCTCCACAGGCATCCCGCCCAATGAAGTCACCGTATCTACTAAAAACAGGGAGTCGTGCTCCCTAACCAGTTTCGCGATCTCCTCCAAAGGCTGGCAGATGCCAGTAGAGGTCTCTGCATGAACACAGGCGACAAGCTTAACTTTGCCTGCAGATGCGAGGGCATTAGCGATCGCTTCAGGCTCTATTGCCTCCCCCCATTCGGCCTGCACGGTTATGACTTCGGCCCCTAAACGCCGTGCGATCTCGGCCATGCGTTCTCCGAAAAAGCCATGAATCCCTATGACCACCTTATCGGCAGGTTCAATAAGGTTAGCAAAACAGCACTCCATACCTGCCATGCCCGTGCCCGTTAAGGGTATCGTAAACGCATTTTGCGTTCCAAACACGGTCCGTAAACGCGCACGTATCCTATCCGTGATCTCGAAAAGTTCCGGATCAAGATAACCTATTGGAGCCTGCCCTAAAGCCTCTTGCACCTTTGGGCTAATACTGCTCGGCCCAGGCCCTAACAACACTCTCGGTAAAGGCGTTCTCTTCATGCGACTCCTTTCCGCTAGACCATGCCCATAATGTGGTAGCCACAATCTACATAGATAACCTCGCCGGTTACCGCTCTTGCGAGAGGACTAAGCAAAAACAAGATAGTATCCCCTACCTCGTCTGTGGTGACTCTTCTTCGTAACGGGGCGGTCTGCTCCACACGCTGCAACATCGCGTCTAGCCCCGCTATGGCCGAGGCGGCTAAGGTTTTGATAGGCCCGGCCGACACTGCATTCACCCGAATCTGATCGGGGCCTAAATCTGCTGCAAGATAACGCACGCTCGCCTCTAGTGCGGCTTTCGCGACCCCCATGACATTATAGTTCGGCACCACTCGCTCAGCACCTAAATAGGTAAGCGTGACAATTCCTCCACCTTCTGCCGCTTGCATCAATGGTCTTGCGGCACGCGCCATCCGCACCAATGTGTAGACGCTTCGATCATGGGCTAAAACGAACCCTTCACGAGAGGTGTTAATATATTCCCCGGCGAGTTCCTCCTTTTTGGCAAAAGCGATGGAGTGAACAAAGCCGTCAAGAGCTCCATCAAAATGGCGTCCAACTTGTTCAAATAGCGCATCAATCTGCCCATCTTCCGAAGCATCGCATTGAAAGATTGGTGCCTCCAGCCCTTCCTCTTCGAGAAGTTTTCTAACATTTCTCTCTTCACGATCGCCCATCACGGAAAAGGCCAGCGAGGCTCCCTCACGTCTCAAAGCACGCGCAGCACCCCATGCAATGCTCCATTCATTGCGCACTCCCGTCACGAGAATGCGCTTTCCCTCCATCAACTGAGACATTCTTAACTCCTTGACGACCTTTTTAGATTTTCCCGTCTAGACTATCGGCCATTCTACCCGAAATCTCCCTCAAGCCTCTACCATACAGCTCACCATACCACTGAGATTCACCATATACTGCTGAAAAGCCACAAGATCGAAGTCATCGGGCACACGAACTCGTAATCGAACCTGTGTCAATGGCTCGCCTTGCGCACCTTTCTGCGTTTCTAACTGAAACGATAGAACCCTGATGTGGTGCTCCTCCAGAATTTGAAACAGCCTATTCGGCCGAAGCACTACCGGATTCACGCTTATCTCCATTTCACGAAAACGCCCCTTCAGCTTTAGAGCTTGCTCGAAACGATTTAACAGGGTAAGCGTGGTCAATACGATGACAAAGCAAATGCAAGCCACCTCACCGAGTCGCGGAGAGGTTCCAATAGCCATTCCCATCGCGGCAACCACCCAAATACTTGCGGCAGTAGTGAGTCCTCGAATGCTCATTCCCTCACGCACAATGGCCCCGGCTCCCAAAAACCCTATGCCCACCACCACGTTAGCCGCCACACGGGCAGGGCTGTCCTGTATACGTCCTGCAAGGCCATTACCGTATCCCTGGGAAACAATCGCGATGAGAGCCGCTCCTGAGCATACAAGCGCATGCGTGCGCAGGCCGGCCGGTTGACCACGTCGTTCTCGCTCGAAACCGATCACACCCCCCACGATCACGGATAACAGTAGCGCAATTACCTGCCCCCACATCGTCTGAGACGGGATATAGAATCCAAAAAACCTCTCTGACTCCATCACACCCTCCTTTTATTGAGTTGGTCAACAACAAGCTATCTGAGGCGCCCTCCCCTCATCACCGGAACCAAAGACGGAAACGGCGCTGTATGTAGTAAAATGTTACACAAACTCTCTCGAACCTCCTGCTTTAAAGGAATGCTTTGAAAGCCCATGCCGATTGCAGCCTTTATGACATTGGGATGTAAGGTCAATCAGTACGAAACACAGCGCATCATCGCCGATTTCGAACGCCATGGATTCGCCATAACCGAGTTCCATCGGCCCGCCGACATCTATGTCATTAACACCTGCTCCGTCACGCAGGCAGCCGAAAGAAAATCGCGAAATACCATCCGGCGGGCGCGCCGACTCAATCCTAACGCCATTGTCGTTATGACCGGCTGCTATGCAGAGATGGCACGCATCAAGAGAGAAGCTATCGAAGAGGCCGACCTGATCGTTCCCAATCCCCATAAGATGCAAACTCTTAATTATCTCCTTGAGGCGTTCCCGGAGCTTCGCGCCACCCTGCCGAGCAACCAATCGCCATCCTCAATAGCGCCTCCCCTCCATCGCCGTACACGCGCGACCATCAAGGTTCAGGACGGCTGCGATGTCTTTTGCACCTTCTGTTCCATCCCCTATACCCGAACCAAAATGGTTTCTCGACCGATGAACGAGATCCTCTCCGAGGTGGAGACGCTGGCGGAACAGGGTTTTACCGAGATTGTTATCACCGGCGTTCTTGTGGGGGCCTACGGTCAAGAGCCGGGCTTCGCAGGGCGTTCCGAAGGCCTGCCGCGCGGCACGGCCTGGACACCCAATCGTACTTATCAACGTCCCGATCTAGCCGATCTCCTTCTGACACTGGCTCAAGTCGAGGGTATCCGACGGATTCGACTCTCTTCCATAGAGCCTACCCAAATTACCGATCGGCTCCTTGAAGCTTTTGTATCGGAGTCAAAATTGTGTCCGCATCTGCACATTCCCCTGCAAAGCGGCTCCGATAAAATTCTTTCGGCCATGAACCGGCCTTATGATCAGCGCTTCTACCTGGAACGCTGTGCTGCCGCCAAAGCCCGCATCCCTGACTTGGCCATAACCGCCGACATCATGGTTGGTTTTCCAGGAGAAGACCGTACGGATTTTGAACAGACGCTCTTCGTCGCCCGTGAAGTAGGCTACGCCCGTGCTCACGTCTTCCGATACTCGCCACGCCCCAACACGCCAGCAGCCGCTATGCCCGACCAGGTTAGCGACGCCGAAAAGGAGGCTCGTAGTCAGGAACTTATCGCGCTATGTCGTGAAACCCAAAAGCAGTTCATCCAACGCTACCTCGGCCGCACCATGGAGGTTCTTGTGGAAGGAAGAGGAGCTCCAGTAGAACCCTCTTCGGAGAACGAAACGCTTCCTCCCACAAAAGAGGAATCTGCAGGTCTACTTGGA
>NZ_DATGLN010000268.1:0-14826 GCF_035294165.1 Chthonomonas sp. | reverse complement strand
GGCGCCGCAGAATCCGCTCCTCATCCCACTCCTGATAGCGTCGGATCATGCTGTAGTCAAGCCCCGCGGCCTCGATGGCGCTGCGCCAAGAGCCGAAATGCTTTGGCTTGGTGGCGGCAGCGGCGAGTTGCGGATCGAGCGAAATGCTGACATGGCGCCAGCTTAAATCCTCACCCATCTCATACAACTCGCGAATACGCTCGATGATGCGCTCTTTGTCCCAGGTGCGATAGCGCCGTACATCCTCGTAGTTAAGGCCAGCATACTCGATGGCCTCTCGCCAGGAACCGAAGTAGCGCATGGCAGCCCGTAATAGGGCCAAATGGTACTTGAAAACGGCAGAATAGTTTAGGTCCTCACCTGCCTCATGAAGAGCGCGTATCTCTTGCGCTATAGACTCTTTGCTCCACTTACGCACTAGTGTACCTTCCTTCTCAAGTGTGCTGAAGGGAGCGCGCTTAACGAACGGCTGAATGGGGAACTTAAGCACCCATGCAGGGAATACCTATTCGGTTATTCTCTTTGGGGTACGATTCCGAATTCGGAAACGCCGAACGTCTGTAGCGCACATCCTTCTTGCCTAAATAATAGCGAATCGAACTCTGTTTTGTCAAGCTTTTATTCTTCACCGGAGCCACCGGTATGCGTCTGCAATCGAATTTGTGCCCATCTGAGAAGATACAGACACCAAATATGGGCATCCACACACGCGCCGATTGCTCGGCGACGCTCTCTGTCCTTTGACCGTTGCATAGGGCTTGCTTGACTTTAATCCACCTGCTAGAGAAACCGTGTAAGACGCAAGGTCTCACGGAGCACACTCGCTTGGCGGTACTTAGCGTAACAAGGGAAACGTCAATAAGCTCCCTAAGTTATCAAAAACCGCCAAGGCCTCCGGCGCTATCGGCTCCGGCTGAATTTGGCGCAGTCGCACCTGAATCGCCTGGGCACCTGCCTCACAGGCCCATTGAACGCTTTTGGGGTCGTTATCCACAACCAGTGCCTGAGAGGGTTCGAGGCCGAGATCGGCAAAGATGGCAGCATAAAACTCCTGCCCCTCCTTCGCACAATCCACAAGATCGGCTCCATAAAGTTTCTCAAAGTAGCTTCTTAAACCGCATCCAACCAGCGCATGATGGAGGGTTCCATAGTCGTTACCGGAAGCGATGGCCAGACGGAACCCTCGCAGTTGCAGCCCCCTCACCACCTCGCGTGCTCGCGGGAAAAGCGCCACGCTTCGGCGCAAGGCAATCTTTTGCCCCTTTAGCGCGAGCTGCCCTGCGTTTGCCGGCGCCTCTAAACCTACCCCTTCATACAGCCAGCGTGCCGCAGTTGTCCGCGCCTCTTGCAACCATTCCCTATAGCCGAAGGGCTGCGCCCCTGTAGGCGGGCAAAACCGAGCGATATAGTTCTCCTCCAAACGCTCCATCATCACCTGTACGCTCTTTGCCCAACATTCCACAACTCCCCCGTGAAACGTCCACATCGCTCGCGCCAGCGTAATCACCAGCCTTTGGCTAAAGAGCCTGTGCTCGCTTAGCGTGTCGTCGAAATCGAACAGCACCATAGAGGGCTTTTGGCCGAAGTTTTTCATCCCTAGGCCACATTATGGCCTAAAAGCCTGCAGGAACGCGCATTTTGCTAAAAACGGATTTTTTATACTCCGCAGCTACTGTGCTCGGATATCCACACCCATAGGTCGTGCCCATTACATTGCGTCCCTACTGCTGTGGGTAACCTGCAGAACCGCCTGTTCGGTCTCATCCGTAACACTTTTCAGAGGCTAGGTACTTTGCCCCTAGCTTCTAAAGTGACTATCGCACAAATTTCCAAGAACGAAGGGCCGCATTCCTTACCGCCTTAAGACAGGGGTCTTCTATCGTAATTTTTATGAAACCGGCAGTCCCCTCCTTCGTATTCCCTTTTGAAAACTTCGTGCCATATAGGCCACAAAACATAGGTAGATCGCATTCGCCATGATAGTCTTTATTAACTTTCTTCTCGGCATGCTGTGCGTAATGCTCGCCATTCCCCTTCTCCAACGCCGTGTCCCACCGAACCCACTATATGGCTTTCGAACCCCTAAATCCCTTCGCAATGAAGCCATCTGGTATCAGGCCAACGCCTATGCGGGCAAAACCCTCCTGCTTTATGGCCTTGCTCTCTCTTTTATCAGCATCGTGCTCTCGCCGATCTTTCTCTGGCAGCCGAAGCTCTATCTCCTCTTCATGACGATGACGTCGCTAATTGGACTGGGAGTTATGCTCTATTTTGATCTTCGCTATCTTAAACGACTTTAGAAACTTTACCCTACCAAAACCCAAAAGGAGAAAAAGCACCTTGAAAATGTCCCTGTTCTGCCTACTTGTAGGGCTTTTAGCGCTTGCCCCCGCCCTCGGCGTAACGCAAACCCCATCGCCAAGCCCTCTCATCGGCAACTGGGAGGGACAAATCGCCCTCCCGAATAACCTGAAGCTTACGGTGATCCTCCATATCACCGGCGATAACGCCCAACAGCTCGCCGCCAAAATGGATGTGCCCCAGCAGGCCGCCTATGGCATCGCGGCCAGCCATGTGGCCTTGCAAGGCACGAATGTAGAGGTGGATTTCGACATCATTCACGCCCATTTTACCGGCACACTCAGCTCCGACCGGAAACAGATTGTGGGGCATTGGCAACAAGCCGGTGCAACCCTACCGCTTACCCTCAACAAAACCGATAAGCCCTCTTCCGTCACCCCAAAACGTCCCCAAGAACCCACACCCCCCTATCCCTACGTAGTGCGCGACGTCTCCATACCCAACCCTAACGCTCCCGGGGTGACGCTTTCCGGTACTCTCACCTTGCCGAAAGGCAAAGGCCCCTTTCCCCCCGTCCTGCTGATCGCAGGTTCCGGCCCTAACGATCGCGACGAGAACGTTTTGGGTCATAAGATTTTCCTCGTTCTCGGAGACTATCTAACGCGCCATCACATTGCTGTGCTGCGCTGTGATAAACGAGGTGTTGGTAAATCTACCGGAGATTTTGCCACCGCCACCCTGCAAGACTTCGCCTCGGATGCTATGGCCGCCGCACAGTTCCTCATGCAGCAACCCGACATCAACCCCAAACAGGTTGGCCTGATCGGGCACAGTGAAGGGGGCCTTGTGGCCCCTATCGTGGCCTCTCAGATGCCGAATATCGCCTATGTGGTGCTCCTGGCCGGCCCCGGAATGAAAGGAGCCGACCTGCTTGCCCTCCAAGAAGAGCGCATCGCGGAAGCCCAGGGCCTTCCCGCGGAACAGATTCACAAAATGCTGGAGATCAATAAGCGGCTCTACCAGATCGTGCAAGAAGAAAAAGACCCTCAAAAAGCCGAAGCGCTCATGCAAGCGGCCATCCAGAAGGCACAGCCGAAGGCAACACAGAAGGATATTGATGGAACTATCGCATTCCTCAATACCCCTTGGATGCGCAGCTTTCTTGCTTACGACCCCACCGAAGCGTTGCGCAAAGTGCACTGTCCCGTGTTGGCCGTTGGAGGTAGTAAAGACCTACAGGTTCCGGCTAAAGAGAACCTGCCTCTGATCAAGCAGGCCCTGCAGCAGGGTGGAAACCGGCACGTCACCACAAAGGTTTTCCCTGGACTGAACCATCTCTTCCAACCCTGCCAAACCGGCTCTCCTCTCGAATACGCTCAGATAGAGACGACTTTCGACCCCAAAGCCCTCGCCTACATCACCCGGTGGATACAGAGGCAGATAGAGACAAAATAGACTTTCGCACGCTTTGGAAGGCTGTGCTGTTTACGCTTCGCCAACAGAGACCGGAGGACAAGTCTTCCTCCGGTCTTACTATCTCGTTTTAAGCACCGGAGAGATAAGTAAGTCCAAAACCTCCCCCAACTGTAGAGGAAAACAACAGGGATATGGCGAACTAGCTGAGCAACGCCTCCTAATCGCAACAGGAGAAACGAAATGCGACATGCTCTATCGAAGACACTCATCGGTGCTTTGTGTGTCATCTCATCTATCGGCATTGGCTCACCCACAAACGCTCAACAACTTCCCAACGGCCGCATGCTCTCTCCATCCTTGTACACTACGCCCGTTGGGAATGTGCCGGTGAACTTAGCTATCAGCCCTGACGGACGTTATGCTCTGTGCACCTGCATTGGCCATGAATCGGGGCTTTGGTGCCTGCGCCTTTCGGACGGACGCATCGTATCGCACCTCGCTTTTCCTAATACATCCCCTCATCCCTCTACCTACGGCCTCTACTATGGCCTTGCCATCGCCCCGAACAACACCCTCTATCTCTCAGAAGGGTGTAACAGCGCCATCGCCGAGGTGAAACTGAAAAGCGACGGTAGTCTTAGCCTTGTGCAAACCCTGGCGATGCCTGTAAAAGGCGACGTTCCCGCCGGCATGGCACTCGACCGACGTGGCTACCTCTACGTTGCGGTCAACATGTTTTGGGGACAGCGTGATCCGCGCCTGATGCTCAATCCCGGCCAACTCGCCATCTATAACCTGCAAACACACCAATGGGTCAGCACCACAAACCTTAACGCCAAACTGTCAAACTTTCCTCTCGCGGTAGCCGTTACCCCTCAGGGAGATAGGGTGTTCGTGAGCAGCGAACGCGACAGCGCCGTCTACGTGTTCAACGCCTCCCGCCCCACCCATCCGACGCTCCAGAAAAAGGTGATCACCGGAGACCACCCCGATGCCTTATGCCTTAACCGCAAAGCAACCCGATGCTACGTGGCCAACGCGCATAGCGACACGATCTCCGTGCTCGACGTAGCCTCCTGCCGCGTGCTGGCCACGATCTCCCTCCGCCCGGAAAGCCTTCGTGGCCTCCCCGGCGTAACGCCTACCGGCCTGGCTCTCAGCCTAGATGAGAAAACCCTCTATGCTACCCTCGCCGACCTCGATGCGGTGGCCGTCATCTCCACCCGCACGAATCGTCTGCTTGGGCTTATACCCACCGGCTGGTACCCCACCTCGCTTGCCGTCTCGCCTCATGGGAAGAGCCTTTTTGTGGCGAACGGCATGGGCAACCAAGCCCAAAACCCAAATCCCCTGCAGATCGCCGGGCGCCCCGATGCCGATACCTATTACATCCTCAATCTCATTCACGGCTCCGTCCAGAGAATTCCCATCCCCAAGTCGCTCACCACGCTCACACGTACCGTGCTGGACAAGGCACATATTCCCTCCAAGCCCCCCAACGGCAACCCGCTGGCGGCAATTGGCCTCCGGGCCGGCAAAATCAAACATGTCATCTACGTAATCAAAGAGAACCGAACCTATGACCAAGTGCTTGGGGACCTACCAAACGGCAACGGCGACCCAAACCTATGCCTTTTCGGGACAGAGATAACCCCCAATATGCACGCCCTTGCCGAACGCTTCGTGTTGCTCGATAACTTCTACTGTTGCGGCGAGGTCTCCGGATCGGGCTGGACATGGTCTACCCAAGGGATGAGCAACGAATACGTGCAACGCAACGTGCCCTACACCTACAGCGGGCGAGGACGCCTTTATGACTACGAGGGCCAAAACAACGGCTACCTCGTTGGCGGCCATCCGGCACTAGGGCCCGATGGCAAACCCCTTCCCGATCTCCTCTTTCCTAAGGGGGCCAACCCCATTCCCGATGTGGCCGGAATCCCCACCGGCAGAATCTGGGACAGGGTGCGCCAAGCTGGGCTTTCCTATCGAAACTACGGGTTCTTCCTTTCAGAGGGTTTGAACCTTCCGGGCTTCGGGCAGGTGCTTCCCGACAACTACCCAGATGAAACAGGCCTACAACCTCCCGGGCACGACCTCGCCGGCAAAACCGATGACGACTTCCGCCGCTTCGATCTCGACTACCCAGACAGCGATGCCCCCGAAATTTGGTACGAACGCACACACGACCCTAATTGTCTCTACCCGGAAAGGGCCTACGGAAAGTATGCCATGCCCAGTCGAATCGCGGAATGGAAACGCGAGTTCCACGAGATGTTGGCAAAAGACCCTAGCGGTAATGCCGTGCCGGCGCTCATGACCATTCGCCTTATGATGGATCACACGGCAGGACTCCGCAGTGGTGCTCACTCCCCGGCCTCCGATGTCGCCGATAACGACTATGCAATCGGTGAACTCGTGGAGACGATCAGCCATAGCCCCATCTGGAAATCATCGGCCATCTTCGTTATCGAAGACGACGCTCAAGATGGTCCCGACCATGTGGATGCTCATCGCTCCCCCTGCTTGGTGATCAGCCCTTGGATAAAGGCACACTCGGAGGACCATCGTTTCTACAACACCGACAGCGTGCTTCGCACCGTCGAGCATCTGCTCGGCCTAAAACCTATGAGTGAGTACGATGCTCTGGCCAGCCCCATTCTCGACTGGGATACCGCCCCCAACAACGATGCGCCCTATACAGCCCTCCTGCCACCAAAGCGTATTATCGCCGAGCACAACCCATCCAAAAGCGCCCTTAAACCCGGCAGCGCACTCTATCGCCTGGTTGCAGAGGCCGATCATCTCGACTTTTCCCATGCCGATGCGGCGCCGGTGCAACGGCTGAATAGAATGATCTGGGCCAGCATACGCGGTACCAACAGACCCATGCCACCTCCGCGCTACACATTGCCGCTGACTATCATCTGGCAACAACTCGGCCGTGACAATACAGGGCTTTAGCCCACCGCAACAGGAGAGGCACCTTTAGGGGTAGGCCTTGTGCACCTCTATATGCCTTGTGCCGCCCCTATTGCGAGAAGCCGCTGTTCTTTGGAGCACGTTACGAAGGCAGGTAGGCAAGCAAAATCTGCCCTGTAAGTAGGGGCGACCCTATGGGTCGCCCCTGAAGAGACATTGCAGCTATCAGCACGATTTAGACCAGCCGCTTACGCACCGTGGTGCCTTGAGGGCTATCGCCTACCTCATAGCCCATGGCGATCAGCTTCTCGCGGATGGCATCCGATTCGGCCCAGCGTTTCTCTCTACGGGCCGCATTCCGCAACTCAATAAGCTGCTTCACCTCCGCCGGCAACTCCTCCTCACCACGTTGCGCACGCTCCGCTATTTTCAGGCCGAGCACGGCATCAAACGTTGTCCAAAGCCGATAGCTATCGTAAGTGTTCAACAGGCCAACAGCCTCCGGTATTCCCAAATCGTCGTTAATAGCCTCGTGTACCCGCTGCTTGGCCTCCTCAAAAGCCGCCTCATCGTCGCGTAGCGGGTCATCGTCGGGGCGAAGGGAGTAGATGCGTCGCAGCGCGGAACGAGCAGCATCGAGCGCCTCCAACGAAAAGTTCAACTCGGCGCGATAATGGGCCTGTAAGCAGAAGTAACGGTAGACTAAAGGATCGTAGCCCTCATCTATCAGCGATTGGAGGGTGTTGATAGACCCTCCCTTGGACTTGGATATCTTCTCCCGATTCATCAATAAAAACTCGCCATGGAGCCAGTAGTGAACGAAAGTATGCCCGGTTGCACATTCGCTCTGGGCGATCTCGTTCGTATGGTGCACGGGAATATGGTCTACCCCGCCACAATGAATATCAAACTCCTCCCCTAAATACTTCATAGACATCGCCGAGCACTCAATGTGCCAGCCCGGGTAGCCACGCCCCCATGGGCTTTCCCACTGCATAATATGATTAGGCTTATTTGTAAACCAAAGCATGAAATCGGAGGGATTCCGCTTTGTTTCGTCCTCAACCACTTCGGGCCGCGCGGTACGCTGGCTGCTGAGGTCGAGCCGAGCGAGTTTTCCGTAGTCAGGGCATTTGGAAGTGTCAAAGTAGACGCCCTCCTTCGTACAATAGGTATAGCCGCGGGCCTCCAAGCGTTGAATGAGTGCGATCATTTCGGGAATGTGCTCGGTTGCGCGAGGAGTGATGTGAGGCCGCAAGATATTCAGTCGCTCCGTATCCCTAAAAAAGGCCGCCTCATAAAATCGGGCTATCTCCCAGGGCGAGCGGTTCTCGCGCCGGGCCGCCACCTCCATCTTATCGTCACCGGCATCGGCATCGGTGGTCATGTGGCCTACATCGGTGATGTTCATCACATGCAGCACCTGATAGCCGTTGAACTCCAAGGTGCGGCGCAAAATGTCCTCGAAGATATAAGTACGCAAGTTGCCGATATGGGCGTAGTTGTAGACCGTGGGGCCGCAGCAATACATCCCTACTTTTGGCGGCGCGATGGGAATAAACTCCTCCTTTCGCCGCGACATGGTGTTGAACAAAAACAGTTTCATCGCCTTTCTTTGCTTGGTTACTTCCAAACGTTCTATGCGTTCGTTAGGAGATTATACAATATACCCCACCTCAACAGGTGAGGTACACCCATCCGTCAGCACCACCTAAAGCCTACCTACTCCCATCTACCGGTATGAGGAAGGCAAGCTTTTAAAGAAATTACTCTCATACCACTAGCTCTAATACCCACGTTGCGGATCGTAGCTGTTCAAAAGCCGCTCGCCGGCCAAATAGCGCTGCACATTCACCATAAAGAGCTTGGCAAAACGCTCAAAGTAGTGAGGGGTCACCCCGCTTATGTGGGGTGTAATAAGCACGTTCTCCATCGTCCACAAAGGGCTATGGGCAGGTAGTGGCTCCTCCACAAACACATCTAACCCGGCCCCGGCAATAGTGCCTTGCTGCAACGCCTCGATCAGGGCGGCCTCATCTACGATCTTTCCGCGTGCGATGTTGTACAGATAAGCAGAAGGGCGCATCTGCCCTAATCGCTCCCTATCTATCAAATGATGCGTCTGCTCCGTATAGGGCAAAGCGATACAAACGTGATCGGCTTCGGAGAGCACCGTAGGAAGTCCCTCCAACCCATACAGCGCATCCGGCTGCACTGTGGCGTCATAACGCATGCTCGGATCGCGTTTTACCGCAATAACCCGCATTCCAAAGGCACGAGCACGCCAAGCCAGAGCCTCTCCAATACGTCCAAACCCAAGAATGCCCAGCGTCTGCCCACTTAACTCCCCAGGTGACTGTTTAGGCGGTGTTCGCTCCCAGCGCCGGGCCCATTGAGCGCGAAGGTAGAAATCGAAGCGACGTGTAAAGTAGATCATCATGCCGAAAACATGCTCGGCAATGTTAGGGCCATGTACACCGCTGGCATTGGTAATCTGCACCCCACGTTCCAACAACCGCGGCGTTAGCTTGCCGTCAAGCCCTGCACTCCAAAAACTGACCCAACGCAACCGCTCGGCAGCTTCCAAAATACCCTCAGGGACCCCTCCGCAAACAAAAACCTCCACCTCATGTATCACCGCCTCCGGCATGTTCGAGCGCCCAAAA
This sequence comes from Chthonomonas sp., assembly GCF_035294165.1. Taxonomy (GTDB): domain Bacteria; phylum Armatimonadota; class Chthonomonadetes; order Chthonomonadales; family Chthonomonadaceae; genus Chthonomonas. The sequence continues at coordinate 5,521 of NZ_DATGLN010000268.1, read as the reverse complement.
ACCAGCTCCACCCTCTTTTGGATGTCGGGGTGTTGCTCCAAAGCGTGCCGAAAGGCTTGGGCGTCAGGATCATTAGGCTCTAGATAAATCCAAACGAGAGTTCGGCTCACTCGAGGTTCTGCTTCAACAGTTCACTGAGATTTTCACGGCACTCCGAGTAGGTGAGCGTGCGTAGCAAAGCTTTTGTGGATTGCACCTCTGCTGGCGACACTACCAGCCCCGCCACGCCGGAGCCTAAAAGCAGCTCTATCTCATCCGGCTCCAAACGATCCATCTTTACAAACACCGGCAGCATGGCCGCCGTGGCTACCGCAACGAAGGTATCGAGAAAAGGCAGGTTTATCGGCCCTATCCCGCCGCCGAAGCGTGGGCAGTCAATAAGAATGCGTGTCGCCCCATACATTGCCAGCTTGTCGGCGAAGATAGATAGGCGCTCCGGCTCTAAAGGCGGAATGGCCTCCTCGCTGAGTCGAGCTGCTAAACGCGGCAATGCACAACGTGCCTGGTTGATCAAACACTCCGCGTGTGCTTCCTGCAACTCCTCCATAAACTCTCCGATACCCAACCCATTCAAATAGTCCCGCACCGGCTCGGCCAAAGTGATATCCGCGCGCAAGCAGGCCTCCAGCAACAGCATAGGGGGTAAAGCGTAATCATCTGCAATAAGCAGGGCTTTTCCGGCACATCGCAACGTGAGATTAAGCAAGGCCGAACGCTGTTCCTGAGGCTCTGTATTAAGCGGCAACAGCTCTGCATCCAGCGGAATATAGAGCATGTCGGCCCCGGCCTCCAACGCATCGGCCAGCTCCTCATCGGAGCCTGCCACTGCGATCACTAGCACCATATGGCCGTCTAGGGTCTCGGCAGGAAGGTGCGATTCGTCAAGATAGAGACGGATGCGTGGCGCAAGGTTCTCTCGTTCTGCCTGGTATTGGGCGATAACCGCACCATCTGGGTCGGCGATCACAACACCTTGCTCCGCATCCACCAACACCAACATATCGTCAGGAATAGCATCTACCACTCCTGGGATATCCACTACCGCTGGAACGACGGTGGCTCGTGCCTCCGTAATCGGGCTAGAGGCCACTATTCCAACCACTCGCCCCCATCGCAGCGAACGCGCCACCGTGAGCGCCATATCGAGGTCATCGGCCACCAAAACCACATCCGGAGTCTCGTTGAGGCGCTTCTTGGCGAGAAGCTCCATAATGCGCTGGGGAATGGTGGGCACCTGGGGATATCCGTTGCGCATACGCACGACTGCCGAAGTGCCTAAAGCCACCCCCGTTCCGATGCCGACCCCCCTGAGATATCCCATTTTAGCGTTCCTTTTAAAGCTCTTGGCCCACGCCCTCTAGCTCTCCAACGCTCACTTTAACGTCGGCGCGCTCCTCGATTTTAGATATTTTACCGTCTCTAATCCACACGATCCTATCGGAAACATCTATCATCTTATAGTCATGCGTTGCCGATATGATCGTTACCCCCTCTTTCTGGTTCAGCTCTCGCAAAAGATGGATGATTTCCTCGCCCGTCTTGAGGTCAAGATTGCCCGTTGGCTCGTCGGCCAGAACAATGGAGGGGTTGTTCACCAGAGCACGTGCAATGGCGACGCGCTGCTGCTGACCACCCGATAGCTGCGATGGCCTGTGGTGCAAACGATGTCCTAGCCCCACTTTATTAAGCATCTCGATAGCCCGCTCGATGCCCTCATCGGTGGTCATGCCTGCAAACACGGTAGGCAGTGCCACGTTCTCCAAAGCGGTCATAGAAGGAAGCAAGTTAAACGTCTGAAAAATGTAGCCGATAGTGTGACAGCGCAAATAGGCCAGCTCACGCGCATCTAACTGGGCCATATCCACATCGTTGATAAACACAGAGCCGCTATCGGGCTTATCCAACCCCCCAATGGCGTTAAATAGGGTGGATTTACCGGAACCAGAAGGCCCCATGATGGAGAGATACTCACCCCGCCGAATATCGAGGTCTACTCCATTCAGCGCCCTGACCACCTCATCTCCCATTCGAAACTCTTTTACCAAGCCTCGTGTTCGCACTACATACTCATGTGCCATGATTCCCTATCCTCTACCTATTCTGGTTTTTAATAGTCACTAAGAAACTCGCCGAACTAAACTTCTGTACGCAGAGCCACCGCCGGAGGCATTGCGGCCGCACGCACCGAGGGCCATATGGCCGCAACGAGTGTAATCCCCATGCCGAGCGCGATGGTGAGCAGAGCCTGCTTTAGGGTGCCGCTCCAAAAGTCCGCTCCGAACACGTGCACGCCGTCCGTCACGAGATGTACTAAAGCGATGGAAGCCCACCCGAGAAACCATCCCAGCACAGAAGCCCCTATGCCCATAAGCGCCGCTTCGATCATGAAAATTGTGATGATGAAGCGATTGAGGGCGCCAAGGCACTTCATCGTGCCGATCTCTTTAAAGCGCTCCGTCACCGACATCAACATGCTGTTCATGATCCCTACAAAACAGACCAAAAGCGCCATGATAGCCAGCCATATCTGACGATCTCGCGCTGCAACGGCAGCAGCTCCCTGCTCCTGCATCGGGAAAAGACGACCCGTTATCACAGCGCTGAAGAACGCAATGCCCAAGAGAATACCGCTTGCCGTGATCATCGTGCGTCCAAAACGGGTACGAATGGATTGTAAACTGATATGCCATGCCGTGCTAAACGGTAGATGAACCTGCTTTTGTACTGTTCCTTCCACCTTGGCAATCTGTGTGCTCATCTTCCCTCCGATGTGTTCTTCGTGAGTTCTGTTTCCGGCTTCTCCGCCATGCTTTCGTCCTTAGCTGCCGGGGTACCCCCACGGCGTACAAGCTTGTAGAAACCGATAAAGTTGCGCTCGTGCAGCATCTGTAAAAACATCGTCACCGAGACTTCGGCCTCCCGGCGATTCATTTTGAACTGTTTGGCCGTTTTTTGCACGATCATCTCGATCGTGTGTTGCCCGTTACATAGCTCCCACACAAAACCCCCCACCTCATCTAGCTCTACCCTGCGCTCTTTGGGCGGGCGCAAAAGTTTCCTCATCACAGCCCCTAGCCGTCCGGTATTCTGATTGATAGGGACATGCAGCAAAACGCTTCCGTCTCCCTGCTTTTCCCAGGTAATGGCGCTGTTCTGACAGGGACGCAGCGTCATCACCGCCTTACGCTCCGGCTTCGGCGGCCCTATCTTCAAGAACGGCAGATAACGTCCCACACCATATTTTATGCGCTGTGTTAGCGGCAAGCCCAAATCGGCCCTCCTCAAGAATGGCACCGGCAGCGCGAAGCTACCTCATGCCACAAATCTTCATCGGCGCGCTTGTTGTAAAAGAGCTGCAGGATGTAGATGCGATTCGTAGCCTCGCATACCCAGCCCCCTCCAGCGTAGTGCGTTGCAGCGCAAGAGGGCTTCCCCATAGCGCTCTTTAACGCTCCGATCCGGTTCCATATCGGTAATTGGAAACGGTAGAATACAGCTTCATGCCCCATCGGAAGCTCGAGCGGGCCCGATTGCCGATTCTTTAACCCAATAAGCGCCTGGTTACGAAACCACTCGTCTAACGTAAAGCGTTTCAAGGTTGTGCTTGCTAACCCCCACCGCTCCACCACTAAACGCTCGCCGGAGCGACCAAACACCAGCTTAAGATGGCCCGAATAGAGCTGCTGCTCTTTCAGGCGAAACGTATTGGGCACCTCAATTTGCAGATCGTAAAGCGCCCACAGGTCTCGCCCATCTATACTGTGATCTTGCAGCGTGCCAAAAAGTTTGGCTGCTACCGACGCGATCGCCGCATGGTCTTTCGTAAGTCCCACAACCTGCGCCATCACCACACGGTTGCACTGGGTGCAATGCCAAATTTTGCCTTGTCCACGCCCACCACCCACCCAGCTAAAGTTAATCGCCCTCCGCTCTCCTTCGATATGCTCCGGCTTTAGGTGGCACTCAAAACGCACATGCTCTTTCCGCGCGTGTTTTTCGGTCTCTTTTAATAACTTTTCCAGGCTCGCCTTAAGGTCGGGGCCGGCCGTAGAGCGCGGATTCGAACGCCCGCGCTTTTGCAAAAACCGCATTAGGTAGCCATATATCGAGTTCGGCTCTTGGGTGTGGCCGGCATCTAACCAGCGAATCTGCACCGTCAACGCGCTGTCGGCCGGAGCGTCCACGCGTAGATAGCCGCTATCGCGCTCCAACGAAAAGCTTACAAGATTCCAGTCGGGCGGCAACACGCAGCGTATTCCCTGCCACCCGATCACCGTGGCTGCAGGTTGCTCCTCTTGCTTTAATGTCGAAACGCTTTGGCTAGCCATAGTCCTCTATTATCAGTACGTAAAAAACGACCTATCGTATAACCTACTTGAGCTTCACTTCACCGACATGCCCGTCTAAGTACAGCACATAATCTACGCCATCATGGCGCCCCGGTTTGGGCAGGCTTGTGAAGCGGTCAGTCGCGTTCTTTGCCAAATCGGTTGAATCGTAGATCAGAGGCGTTTTGGCAGCATTCGCCATCTGCTTCAGACTCGTCCTCTGCCCCAACGATCGGCCTGCAACCTCTTCGTTGTAGGCGTAGCCATACCGATTGTCGTGCCCGTTCGACACAGCCGGACAATGGAAGTCCACATTTTCCGGCACCTTAGAGACGATCTCTTGGTTATCCATCCACCCTGCTGCCGGCGGAAGCGCGTCCCAATCTTGTGCATACAGGTTAAAAGCGTTCCACAGCGCCTTGAGATGATCGGGACAGCTCTGCGCGCTCTGCCGATTGTCTGCCACCGGTGGCGGCGGTGCGATCTCCTGCCAGATATGGGCTAACTGTTGCAAGCGCTGCAGGAATGCGCCGCGTATGCTTGCTGTGAACAGTAAAACCAACACCACCGACACCAGCGCATTGCCTACTTTACGTCCTTCCCCCTTCGCACGCTTAAATGCTAGCCCACACAGGGTGCCTAGAATAACGCCTCCCCCTATTCCCAGTCCAAGCACGAGCGCTTCGTGGGTTATAATAGACCCGTGCTGGGCAGCCAAATGCCATGTACACAGCCAAAGCGCAAGCACCACAGCAAGCCCAAACAGCACAACATTGCGCAGCGTACGCTGCATATCGCGGCTTTGATAGCCCACAGCAAACCCTACGGCAGACGATACCACAACCCCAATGGTGATTAACAGGCCGACAAGGCCTAAAATCCGTCCTACCTGCATCGCTTCCTCACCTTCCTGTTCCTGCTAGAAGGGCAGGTAGTTGACCGATTTGGCGATAAGCGCCAGGGCAATAGAGGCCATGGCAATAAGGCCGGTGCCACAGGCGAAACCCGCCAAAAGCACGGGCGTGTACATCTGCCACTGCGTAACCCCAAACCGTTTGGCAAAATAGCGCTTTCCTAACCAAGCCCCAATGAAGGTCATAATGGCGTAGTTGGGATAGGCCCCGCTGCCTCCAATAAAGCCATAGTAGGTAAGCGTAGACCATCCAAACAGCCGAAAGAGGCCGAAGAGTGCC
>NZ_DATGLN010000267.1:0-47791 GCF_035294165.1 Chthonomonas sp. | reverse complement strand
GAGGCTAATGTCCCCATCTCCGGTGGCTGCCGAGCCGCCGGAATATACAAACCCCGAAGGGGTTTGCGCGAGAGGCGCCGTTTTCGTGCGCTGACCGGCAAAAATGTAGCGCCCCTCATAGCTGCTGTTCCCCAAACTGATAACCTGCGTGATGATCTGGCCTATTTGATCGGCCAGGTTCGCCCGCGCCGAATCGTCGAGGCTGCTGTTGGCCGCCTGTAAAGCGATGGTGCGTGCCTGCTGCAACAGATTGTTGGTGCTGCTCAACGCAGAATCGGTGGTGGACAGAAAGTTTACGGCCAGGTCAATAATGTTGTTGTACTGATCGATTTGCGAGTTAAGCTGTTTTAGCTTTAGCACCTCGCCCGTACCCACCGGGTCGTCGGAAGGCTGATTGATTCGCTTTCCGGTGCTCACCTGTTTTTCCGCCACACCAAAGCGCGAGTAGGCGTCTTCTACGCCGAGAATAGTATCTTGTACGATCTGTTGTGTGCTAATTCGCATGGTTCTGACTCCTTTCAGAGGGGCGAATCGCCCGAACGGTTTCAAGGAAAACGGCCTCCATGCCGTCTTTCCCTAGAGATTATCGGTAAAAATTAGGCTGCTACCGAAGTGCTGCCGGCGCCAAGTCCGTTGATAATCGTGTTGAGGAAGGTATCGGCCATGTTGATCACCCGTGCTGCCGCCTGGTAGGTGCGCTGATACTGCAGCATGTTGGTTAGCTCCTCATCTAGGTTCACGCCCGAAACCGACTGTTGTTGGCTTTGCAACTGCGAGACGATCTGCTGTTGGTTATTGGCTTGTGATTGCGCCGTCTGTGTGTCCGAGCCAATCGTGGATATCAGCGCGTTATAGTAGTCGTTTAACGTGGCGCCGCCGATAACGGCCGTGTTGGCCAGGTTGGCAATTTGGCTCGCTACATCACCGTTTCCCGGAGCAAGCGGGTTGGGTGGTGTGGGAACTGAAGCCGCAGCGATCTTTTGAGGGTCGGCGATAATGGCCGAGTTCACCGAGATGGAGGCAGCTGCGCCGGTTCCCGGCGGGGGAGGCGGTGAGGAGAAGAAGAGCGTGCCGGTAGAACCATCTAGTCCCATGCCGGTTTGATGAATGTTGTTCACCGCATTGATGAGGTTATAGGCAAGAGTATCGAGCTGGCTCTGGTAGCCCTTAACCATCGCCGACGCTTTCAAAAGTCCGTAAACCTCACCTCCTAAAAGCGGGATGGCGTTTCCTTGCGCGTCCATAAGCCCCAGGGTATTGGCGCTGCCGACCGAAGTTGAGGTGTAGGAAAGCGGTTCGGCCGTATCTCCTTGAACAAGAGTAAACCCGCCCACATGCACATCTATCTCCCCGTTCGGTTGCCCGGTTTGTGGGTTGATCTCATCCACAATCTGCAGGTTCACCAAACCGCTTAGTTGAGAAAGCAACGCGCTGCGTTTATCAATAAGATCGTTCGGATGTTGCCCTGCAGCGATGCTTACCCCGATCTGGTGGTTCAGAGTGGCGATCTGCGTTGTGATGTTATTGAGCTGCTGCACATCTAGTTGAATACGTGAACTGAGGTTGGGCAGCAGTTGGCTCAGCGAATTGCTCACGTTATGGAATGCATTGGTGAGGGTTATCGCCTGATTGACAACCGTGGCGCGAATGCCGGGGTCTTCTGGATTGGCGGCGAGATTGCTGAAAGCGTTAAAAAAGTTCGTTAGCTGCTGCCCTATGCCGCTCGAGCTAGGCTCGGAGAAGGCCGTTTGTGCTTGGCCGAGCACCTGTTGAAGCGTGTTGTAAGCGCTCTGATCGGAGTTGGCAGCCAAAATTTGGCGATCAAGAAACTGATCGCGCACTTCGTTAATAGCCGTGATCGTGGTACCCGTGCCCAGTTGCCCCGGCGAAAAGCTATCTAGGCCGGGCAGGGTAAACGGAACGGTCTCATCGAAGGCCACCGTTTCTCGCGCATAGCCGGGAGTGTTGATGTTCGATACGTTGTTAGAAACGACATCGAGGGCGATCTGGCTGGAGGCCAGCGCCGAATAACCGATCTCTAATCCGAAAAAGCTAGATGGCATGGTTTCTTCTCCTTGAAGGATGTAGGCCAACCGTATTTTTGGCCCCGACGCTTCCGTGCGTCCACAAGTTTGAGAATACGAGCAAAGCCTTTAGGCCTTGCTATCTATGTAAAAACTGGGTGTCACCACCTCGTTAAGATTCGTTCCATAGCGGGCCGGCTGCAGCGCTGCGGCGGTGAGCAGGCGTAAGCTGAAGACGATGTAGTTAAGGCCGTTGCGAAGCAGCAGGCGATTGCGCTCATGCACGGCCGTTATCTCGTCATGCACGCAAACCAACTCTTTTCGCAGCGCGAGCAGCGCCTCCTGGTCGGGTTTTGTTAAATGCGGTACGAGCTGCTGCAGCGGTGGCACCCCTTTTAGCCCAAACGCCTTGCCCAGCTTGCACGCGATCTCCACGCGGGTGCGTTCGAGCACCTCTTGTTCGCTTAGGCAGGTCTGCTGTCGCTCGTTCAACTGCTGCAACAAGGCGACATCGTTCTTTACCAGCGCTGCGTTCTGCTCTTTGGCGAGTTCAAGCAGCTGCTGTGACAGCACGAGTTGGCGCTGTAATGTTTTGCGCAGGCTTGTGGTCAGCTGACCGGTGGATGTTGCCGACATCGTTGGTTACCTCTTCCTTTCTGCGGCGGTGCTCGTCCCGAGTAGATGGGGTGCAAGCTCATCGTAGAGCGTTTTTGCCAGACCTAAACCGCCGTTCTTGGCAAGCACCTCGGCAAGGCGACGCTCCATCATATCTTGGTAGTAGCCCATCTCATAGCTGTTGTCAGAAAGCGAATCGCCGCCCACCATCTCTTTCAACGTAGGGCGCAGCAGCGTGGTGAGAAAGAGCGCCTCAAACTCTTGGGTAGCTTTCTTCAGCCGCTCCTGCTGTTGCTGCAGGGTGGTGTTTCCCTGTGTTGTCGAAACGGCCGGTGTTGGCGATGACACTGTGCTCATAGTGGCACTCCCTATTGAATATCTATCTCGGCCTGTATCATGCCGGCAGCACGCATGCCCTGGAGAATGGCGATGAGGTCACGCGGAGTTACTCCCAGCGCATTGAGGGCATGCACGAGCTGGTCTACCGTTGTTGTTTGTGGAATAACGGCAAGTTGCCCGCCATGTTCGGTGGCCTGGGTGCTCTTTAACGGCACGACGGTGGCCGGCGGCGGGTTGACCGAAAACGGAGGTGGTGGCACCACCACGGGCGTGTTGCTCACCTCCACATTGATGTCGCCGTGAGCCACAGCCCCTGTGCCAAGCCTTACATTGCCGCCTATCACCACCGTGCCGGTGCGTTCATCTACCACAATTCGCGCGACCACATCCGGCGTGAGGGTTACCTCTTCCACTTTCGAGATAAAGCCCACGAGGTTTTGTCGCCATTGGTTCGGCACCACCACCTCCACGGTGGCACCATCCTCCGCCAATGTGCTCACATTAAGCTGCTGGCGAATGGCGCTGGCCATACGGCTCGCCGTAGTAAAGTCGGGCGACTGCAGGGTGAACTCCAATGTGGTCCCATCTTGGCTCAGCGGCATCGGCACGGCCTGCTCCACATAGGCCCCTCCGGGGATGCGCCCCACGTTCACATCGTTCTTTTGCACCTTAGAACCACCCGCCTCATAGTTGAAGCCTCCGATGGAGATAGGGCCTTGTGCTACCGCGTAGATTTGGCCGTTTGCAGCACGCAGGGGCGTCTGCAAAAGCGTGCCCCCCTGCAGAGATTTGGCGTCGCCCATCGAGGAGACCACCACATCTATGCGGCTGCCCGGCTTGACGAATGGAGGCAGGTCGGCGGTGACCATAACGGCCGCCACATTTTTGACCATCACCGCCGAAGTGGGCACATCTATTCCGAAGCGCCGCAGCATGTTCACCAAAGAGGCCTGCGTGAACTGGGTGGTCTGTCCGTCGCCGGTGCCTTCCAGCCCCACCACAAGGCCGTAGCCGATGAGCTGGTTGCCTCGCACTCCCTGCAGATTCGCGATGTCTTTCACCCGAGTCAATCCATCAATAGGAGCGAAACCGGCGTTAGCCGTTGCCTCTGAAGAGGACGGCGCAGGCCTTGAGGGCTTCGAGCTATTTTGAGCCGGAGTGGTGGGGGGCGGTGCATCGGCCCAGGCGGCACCACAAAGCCCAAACGCCATCGTCCCAGCGATCCATAGAACGGTAAGTCGTGCCATTCTCATTGCCTCACTATCCGTGCTTCCCCACGCTTAAAAGAGAAAGCGAAAGATGCGTGTAAGAATGCCTTCATGCTGGGTATCCCCCACGATCCCCTTGCCATCGTAGGCCACTTTTACATCGGCCACCAAGCTCGAGGGCACCGTATTGTCAGGCCCAATGTCCTCTGGACGGACGATGCCTGTAAAGGTGATCTTCTGCGTCTCTTTGTTGATCTTCATCATGCGGGTGCCCTCCACGAGCAGGGTCCCGTTCGGTAGTACCTTTTTCACGCGCACCGAGAGGGTGGTAACAAATGTGCCGGAGCGCGATGTGGTGCCATCGCCGGTAGCGTTGCGCGAGTTCGAGGCCGTGAGCGCCAAGCTACGGAAAAAGTTGTGGATAAGCCCCGTTCCGCCGAAAGCGTCCACCGAATCGGTCTGCGAGGCCTTGGTGCTGGCCGTGGTTTGGGCCGTCGTGCTCTCCTCCACCGTAATGGTAAGGACATCGCCTACGTTATGGGCGCGAAGGTCGCTGAAAAGAGAGGCGGCAGAGGCACTGCTGCTTCCCTTAAGCTCCTCGTTGGCCTCCTTCACCGGAAAGAGCGACTGGGCCTTTCCTTGAGGGACTGCAAGCAGCAGCCATAGCGCAAAAATCGCAAAAGAAAGAAAGCACCTATAGTTTCTTCGCATCTTTCTATCTCCTTTCAGTTGTCCATCACCTCTGCGGTATGGGCGTCTAGCACCACAGCATCAATGATCTTGTGCGTTGAGGTGATATAGACGTGGATGGTATCGCCCACCCGTGCCGACTGTTGTGCGGTGCCATAGGCGGTAATGCGCGCCTGCCCCACAACATACAGCACGGTGATGATATTTCCAGCCTGCACCACCGGTGGCACCTCAAGAGCGGATGCGGGGATGGGTGCACCGGCCAAAATGCGGCGCGTAGCCCGTTTTCCTATCGCCTCTTTGGCGTCGGTAATGGGGTCGTTAAAGCCTGGTGGAAGATCCACGGTCACCAGCGAAACATCATCGGGCTGAAGAATATCGCGCGGCTCAAGCGTTCGGTTCGCCACTAAAGCCTGCAACTTTCGATGCACATGAAACGTCACGGTGGTGGCCTGCACCGGCTTGCCATCCACACAAAGGCTAACAGGCACGAAAAGCGTTCCGAGGCTGGGGTCTCCACTTGCCTGGCCGGCGACTATCTGAAGCTGCCCTGTGGGCAACACCACGTTCCCTTCCACCGGATCGGGCACGAGCACGGCCCCTGTAATGCCCTGAACCGCTTTTTGCGCGGCGACCAAAGCGGCCTGTACGATCTGGTTCGCGGCCACGTTGTTGGCAGCGCGTCGCACCAAAATCATCGTCGGTGCCTTAATGTGAACGGAGGAATTGGCCAACTGCGCTTCACGCAAATGCACCAATATGTCGCCTGCCATGATCGAGCGTGATAATCCTGGCAGGGGTGCTACCCCCACAACAACGGCAGCGATGGCCTGCTGTAGCGCAGGGCTTCCGCCCTGAATGGTGGCGATGTCGCCCACGTGAATAAGGTTGCCGCTCACAACGCTTTCGGCTTTGGCAACGATGGTAACCCCAGTAGAGGTGGACTTTTCGGGCTTTTTGGCCGCATACCCCTTACCATGAAAGCCGAGCACGAGCCAAATGGCAAGAACGAACGCGAAGCGCTTCATGACCTTAACCCTGCTTGATGGAGTTTGCGATGCCGAGCATGCTGTCGGCAGATTGAATGACCTTAGAGTTGGTCTCGTAAGCCCGTTGTAGAATGATCATCCGCACCATCTCGGAGACGATATCCACATTGGACGATTCGATGACCCCCTGTTGCAGTGTGCCCGCCCCCTGGGTTCCCGGTGTGCTGTCTACCGCCGGGCCGGAGGCCGGAGTGGGCATGAAGAGATTGCCCCCCATCGCACGAAGGCCGGCGGGGTTCACAAATGTGGTGAGCTGAAGCTGCCCCACAACGGTCGCCTGTTGCTGGCCTGCACGTCGCACACTCACCTGCCCGTCGGGGCTGACGGAGAACGAGACCGCGTCGGGCGGTATCACGATCTCCGGCTGCAACGCATAGCCATCTGGTGTAACCAGTTTGCCGGTTCCATCCACTGCGAAGTTGCCGGCTCGGGTGTAGGCAGTCGTTCCATCTGGCATAAGAATTTTGAAGTAGCCGTTTCCCTGTATGGCCAGATCGTATTGCCGTCCCGTCTGCTGTAGAGTGCCTTGTGTGTTCACCGTAGTGGTGGTTCCAGAGGATACGCCAAGCCCTATCTGCTGGCCGGTGGGAAGCATGGAGTTGGGGCCTGTCTGTGTGCCCGGCTCCTGAGGGGTTTGGTAGATCAGGTCCTCGAAGTCTACTCGACTGGCCTTAAAGCCCGCTGTGCTGACGTTGGCGAGGTTGTTCGCGATGACATCGAGGCTGAGCTGTTGTGCCGCAAGCCCTGTTGCGGCGGTAAAAAGCGCGCGATCCATAGTTTATGCCGTTCCTCCAAAATTGTAGAGTTGTGAAGGGCCAAAAGCCCTTGAAAGGTTGAGTAGAGCGCTGTCAATCGGACGAGCGCGAACGGCCTCCTTCGGCACGCGCCATGCCGAAAGTCCGGCCGTAAAAGAGCGGGTTACACCCTCGCCCCTAGCCACACTAGGAAACACTGCCTACATTGTTAGTGGTCTGCTTTAACAACTCATCGTGTGTGAGAATGGCCTTCTGAGCCATCTCATAGTTGCGCTGTACGACGATGAGGTCTACTAGACCGGTTACCACGTTAACGTTGGATTGCTCGAGGGTTCCCGGAAGCACCTGTGGATTAGGCACCTGAACAGGCGCCGGGCCGCCGGTCAGGGCGAAGAGCGAATCGCCCTGCTTTTGTAGAAAGTTGGGATCGATGCGCACGATGCGTAGGCGCGCCACCGGCCGATTGTTCACCGTAACATTGCCCATACGATCGATAGCCACATTCGGCCCGCGTCCCACGTTGATCGGTTGCCCCCGATCGTCGAGCACAGGAAAGCCGGCAGCCGTATAAAGGTTGCCCTGACCGTCTAAGCGGAAGTTACCGGCTCGTGTATAGCGTTCTCCTGCCGGGGTGTTCACCGCAAAGAAAAGCCCTTGGCCAAGGCTGGCATCTAGCGGGTTGCCGGTCTGCTCGATAGGGCCAACGCTCCAGTCCGTATAGATTCGGTCGGGCATTACTCCCGTCCCAAGCTCCCCTATGGGCACCCCTTGGGCGTTATTCCCGTTCAGACGCTCAAGCTCCAAAGCCGTGAGCGAACGGAAAGTAGGCACGTCCTGCTTATAACCCACCGTAGTCGCGTTGGCTATATTTTGCGCTATCACGTCTTGAATGGTCTGTTGGGCGACCATGGCGGAAGCGGCGGCATAAAGCCCACGTTCCATAACGTTACTCCTTGAAACATCCAGGGTTTATCCTGATCGCTGAAAATGTGCAGGAAGGCTTTTTCGAGGAATCCTCTCGAAAGACGCCGGTCTGCGTTCCTCATAAGGGGATTATTGGTAGTTGCATCCCGATTTTGCAGAACTTTCCCGGCCCGCACTCTTTCTGCCTCATCGGCATAAGGGACCGAAATGCGGAGAGAGGAGGATTAGTAGCAGACGGCATCTGGTTTCGGTTAGCTAGGCTAAGGAAGACGTGGAAGTGAGTATCTGCCGATAGAGCGCCAAAGTGCGACGTGCACTCTCTTCCCAGGTGAAGCAACGTGCGCGAATCGGCCCCTTTTCCCTCAAACTGTCTCGCAGGTCTGCATCCTGTAGCACAGAGAGGAGGGCATCGGCCCATGCCCGCGGATCGCTAGGTGAGATGAGAAGCGCCGCCTCGTCCACCACTTCGGGCATGGGAGGCGCTTGGGCAACGAGGGTCGGCGCACCACACGCCATGGCCTCAAGTGGCGGAATGCCAAAGCCCTCATAAAGCGACGGATAGGCGAAAACGGCGCAGGCCGTGTAGAGGAAAGGCAGGTCTTCATCCGGCACATAACCGGTAAACACAAGGGACTCGGCAGCGGCAGCACCGCCGTGTTGAGCTACCCGAGCGCGAATCGTCTCCTCTTGAACTCCCCAACCCTTCTTGCCCACAATCACTAAGGAAAGGGGCTGGCCGTACCGAGCATGGGCGATCCCAAAGGCGGCAGCAAGCGTTTCGATGTTCTTTCTTGGCTGCAAAACCCCCACGGCAAGCACAAAGGGAGCAGAGACTTTGTATTTCTCCATCACCAAACGCCGCGCCTCTGCAGGGGCAATCGGCTGGAAAAAGAGGGGAGAGACAGCATTGGGAATAGCAACAACACGTTCGGGAGGGCATCGGTATAGGCGCAATATGTCCTGGCGCGATGTCTCGGAGACCGTGATCACTTTCGTTGCACGCCTTATAGCGAGTGCGACCCCCATATTGAGTAGAAGACGATGCTTCCATGGAAACCATTCCGGATGGAGACGAAAGGAGATGTCGTGCACGGTGGTAATGACCGGGCAGGAACAACCAAAAGGAACGGTGTATTGCACATGGAGCAGGGCACAACGGTCGTTTCGGGCGATGGCCGGCAGCGTGAACAGGCTCCAAAGTCGCTCATTGCGGGAAGGTATCACGCGCAAAACGAGGTTGGAGGCCGAGGGCAGCACACCTGCGGGGAAAGGACGGTGGCTGTAAACATAAAACTGAAGGTCGGGCGCTAGCCCTGGTAAGGCCGAAAGCAGACCACGCCAATAGGTGCGGTCACCGGTAAAGGGGCCGGTGAGGGTTCGCCCATCTATACCAACACGACTGCTCAATCTAGCTCATCTCCGCAGCACATCCCGATAGAGAGTCACCAAGTTGCGGGCCATCTGCAAGTAGGGATGCGCCTTCGCATAGCGCAACGCCGCCTCTTGCAGCATCCGCATTCCGTGCGGGTCGCCAAGCAGCCCCTCCACGGCCCGCGCCAACGCATTGGAGTTGCCCGCCGCAACGAGGTGGAGGCAGGGAGGGTCGGTAGAGGCCGAGATCTCGATATGTGGCGGAACGTCGGAGGCCACAATGGCGCGCCCGTAGGCAAGCAGGTTGGCCAACGAGCCAGAGCCTGAAGTTTGCAAATAGGGCGCGAGGGCGATGTCGGTGGCCGCCATAACGGTGGGAATAGAGGCCTCAGGCAGATAGTCGGTAACCACAAGGCGGTCTCTCAGCTTCCATGCTTCGGCTCGCCGATAAATCTGGTCTACGTAGTCGGTGCGATCGTCCGGGTGCCTTCCTCCGGCAAGCAGAAGCACCACATTGGGGGGCAGCTGACGTAGCGCCTCCAGAGCCACCATATGCCCTTTTTTTTTGGAAATAAAGCCAAAAATGGTAAGCACCCGCTTGCCCTGCAAATTCAAAACCCGTTTGGCCTGCTCCGAGTCGGGCATGGGCGCGGCCGGAGGTACGGGATGCGGCATTCGTACCACCCGATCCGGATCACACCCGATGTTCTGCAGTGCTACGCGATCGGCTTCTGTGTGGACTACTAGGCGCTGAAGGTTCGGCGCGAGAAAGGAGTCCCGGTTCACTTTAGCAAGTGCAATCCTTTTCAACAAGGAAGAATCCTGCGGTAGGGCAAGCTCATGCACCGTCATCACAACCGGAGGGCGAATCGCCTGGAGGAAGTCTAGAAAGCGACTCTTTAACGGAGAGACACCGCCGAAGAAGAAATATTGATGCTGCACATGGGCAATATGAACGCCTTGCCGGTTCATCTGCTGACCCAGAGACTGGTAGAGCCGTTTGCGTTCACCACGCCGCCAAAGCGCCTGCCCTGTGGAGAGCTTTGCAGCATCGCCGGGAGGTTCCACAATAACGACCTCCTCTACCTCTGGAAGCGACCTTAAAGCTTCTACAAGATAGCGGCTGTAATCGCTAATACCACACTGCGCCTTCCAAGGAGTGAACATGGCGATGCGAAGTGACGATTCGGCACGCATCTCAGTGTTCGAAGTTTGGGCCGCCGTGTTTGCGGATCAGCTCCAGGGTCTCTTCCCACCCACGCACGCCGCTCGTTGCTCCGAGCGCCATCACGCAAGAAGCCCCCACAGCGTTGCCTAGCCAGGCGCAGCGCTCCAAATCCAACTGTTTCACCACGCCGGCTAAAAAGCCGGCCACCCAGGCATCTCCCGCTCCTAGTGCGTCCACAGCAGGTACCCTCAAAGCCGGAAGTTGAACCTCCTCGCCCGCAGCAGAGCGTACGTAGCAGCCTCTTTCGCCCAATTTCAACCCCACGACACGCACCCCATGGTCGAGGAAGAACTTGGCCACATCCCGCGGGTCGTTGCGATCTCCCGCGATTTTCCGTGCCTCTTCCCAACTCGGCACAAAGTAGTCTACATGAGGCAAATACGACTGTATGAGCGAGAACCAACGGTCTTTGGCATCCCATGCCGTATCCAGGCTTGTGATCACCCCAGCCTCACGCGCCCGTTTCAGCAGTTCCACCATCGGGTGGCCATCCAACCCGGGCAGCAGAAACGCATATGCGATATGGAGGATACGGCTTTGACGTACCCTCTGAAAATCAATATCCTCTAAAGTCAGCGCGGCGTTGGCTCCCAAGTAGTGCAGAAAACTTCTCTCCCCATCGCCATGCACCAAAACCATCGTCGAAGAGGTCGCCTCTTGTGTATCACGCACGATCCCCGACACATCAAGCCCCTGTGCCGCCAGGTGATGGGTCAAAAAATCGCCAAAACCGTCCTTACCCACTTTCCCTACGGCAGCCGTTGAAATGCCCAAGCGGGCAAGCGCTGTGCCGGTATTGGAGACCCCGCCTCCGGCGTGCAGTTCGATCCGCTCCACTAATGCCAGCTTTCCTTTGTCAGGAAAGCGATCTATCGGCTTCCCGACCACGTCGGCAACCAACACCCCTACACAGGTAACGTCAACCATGAACGTCCTCCTTCTACTGCTTGAGAGTTAATTCTTTCCCAAAAGCCCATCCTCCTGCAAGGGCCATCGGCAAATGCGAGGTAGGAATTGGGCGCTGCTTTGCCGAAATGCCGATTAAACAAGGGAAGGAGATACCGTTCATGCCTCTCATCGGGATCAACGCTTGGTCGCTGCCTTCCGGTCTTCCGCTTCATCAGGCCTTTCAGGTGGCCAAAGAGGCAGGGTTCGACTGTGTAGAGGTGAATTTGGCTGAAGAGGGCGAAGTCTCTTTACAGTTAGACGAGCGAAGCGCCCGCCATATTGCCGAAGACGCTGCGCAATGTGGGGTAAAACTACTTAGCCTTTCAACCGGTCTCGGCTGGAAATACCCCATCGCCGCGCCAGACCCCGCCATCCGCGAGAAGGGATTCGAGGTGGTGCGGTTTCAGCTTCAGGTGGCGCAGTGGCTTGGCGCCGATACCGTGCTGGTGGTGCCGGGCGTGGTGACCCCCGATTCCTCCTACGATGCCGTCTATCGGTTGACTTTAGAGGGGTTAAAGCGTCTTGCCCCGGAAGCCGAGCGTCTCGGGGTGCATATCGGAGTGGAAAACGTGTGGAATCGCTTCCTGCTGTCTCCGCTTGAATTTGCCCAGTTGCTCGACGCCGTAGCCCACCCCTATGTGGGAGCCTACTTCGATGTGGGCAATGTGCTTGTGTTTGGCTATCCGGATCAGTGGATTCGGATTTTGAACACACGCATTCGCAAGGTGCATGTAAAGGATTTCCGAACCGCTATAGGCAATATCAGCGGTTTTTGCAATCCGGCACAAGGCGATGTTCCTTGGGAGCGGGTACGCATCGCCCTTCAGGAGATCGGCTATGAGGGGCCTATCACTGCAGAGGTAGAAGGCTATCGCACCCTGCAGACGTTGGGGCTGAAGCATATCGCCGAAACGCTGCGCTTACTTTTTGCACCCCACTCTCATGGAGCCGATGTCTAGAGGGCATTGCGCCCGAAAAGTTGCGACCGGGAGATATTCTTAAGGAGTTTAGGACTATGTCTATCGAGGCGGAAACACAAACCGAGGCGGTGGAAACATCACAGCGCCTTAGCAGCACGGTGGTAGCCCTTGGGTTCGTAAGCCTTTTCATGGATATGTCTACCGAGATGGCCTACACACAGATCCCCCGATTTCTCACCCTTGTGTTGGGCGTACCGGCCTCCATTGTGGGGCTTATCGAGGGACTTGCAGAAAGCGCTGCCAGCCTGTTTCGTCTTGTTTCCGGCTACCTTTCCGATCGTTCTGGGCGACGCAAGCCGCTCACCGTCTTCGGCTACGGCAGCAGCGCTTTGGCCAAGCCTCTCATGGCGCTGGTCACCCTATGGCCCTTCGCGCTGCTACTCCGCCTTATAGATAGGCTGGGCAAAGGCATTCGCACAGCTCCACGCGATGCCCTCATCACGGAAGCCACCCCAATCGCGTTAAGAGGGCGGGCTTTCGGCCTGCATCGTGCCATGGATACCATCGGCGCTGTGGTGGGGCCGCTGCTCGGCATCCTTATATTGAAGGCAATAAGGGGCGACCTATCGCATCAGTTGCGTGTCCTCTTCCTCTTCGCCGGCATCCCCGGCCTCCTCGCCGTTCTTACCCTCCTGCTGTTCGTTCATGAAAAGCGCGACTCGGCGCCCAAGAAACCGGCAACGGCTCTTCCCTTACCCAAATGGTCGGAGTTAAGCCCGCTCTATCGGCGATTCCTCGTCATCGTCTTTCTATTCAATCTCGGCAATTTCAGCGACGCTTTTCTTCTTTTGCGTGCTCAAGACATCGGCTACACGGCCATCGGAGTTATGGCGCTTTACGCCCTTTTTAACGTGGTGGAGGCGCTTTTGGACTACAACATCGGCATTCTCGGCGATCGCATTGGCCGCAGGCCGCTTGTTATAGCCGGCTACCTCCTCTTTGCTGTGGTCTATTTAGGTATTGGGTTAGCGCCGTCGAAACTCGTTCTTGCCATCTTTTTCGTGATGTACGGTCTCTACTATGCCCTAACTCAGGGGGTTCAGCGCGCCTTTGCCGCCGATTTTTCCGACCCCACCAAACTGGCTACTCAAATAGGAGCCTATCATATGGTGGTGGGCCTAGCGCTTCTGCCTGCCAGCCTTATTGCGGGAGCGCTCTATCAATATCGTCCTTTTCTACCCTTCATCCTAGGAGCCTTGCTGGCCAGCCTCAGCGCCCTGCTCCTTACCAGACTGCCCTCTCCAAATACAAACGGGTAGGTTCTTTGAACCTACCCGTTAACGCCAAGAACCTCCTATTTGAGGCGGCAACTCGGCAAGTACTCGTGGAAAGCCTATGGGTCGTACAGGACTCGAACCTGTGGCCCGCTGATTAAGAGTCAGCTGCTCTACCAACTGAGCTAACGACCCTCACCCGTTTCTTAGTATACTGCGTAGCCCGCGCAATTGTCAAAAACCTCATCTTCTACCCTAAAGATAAAGGAAGCAGTCCCTGTTTTCCTGATTGCCTGCTCATTGAAGAACGCCTCACTTTCCCACGTGGGAAAGCCTGAGGTTCATAGCCTGTCCAAAAGAGGCCAAACCTGCATTCAAACTGGAACTTTGCCGTATGAAATATGGTATATTAACCGTAGTTCAATTTGGAATGAACCTAGAGGCGGCAATGACGGAAACACAAGAAAACCTTCCGGGTCAGTCTGTAGAAGACTATCTCAAAGCCATCTACCACATGGAATTTGAAGGCCGTACGGCCAACACGGCCGATTTGGCCTCCCGATTGCACGTAAGTGCGCCCGCCGTTAGCAAGATGCTGCGTCGAATGACGGAGCTGCAACTGGTGGAACACACCCCCTACCATGCTGTTCAACTCACCGACCGTGGGCGCAAGGTAGCTTTGGAAATTATTCGACATCACCGACTGCTAGAGCGCTACCTGGTGGACGCCTTAGGCTATAGCTGGGAAGAGGTTCATGCCGAGGCCGAGCGACTTGAACATCACATCAGCGAGGACTTCGAATCGCGTATAGATGACCTACTGGGTCACCCAACAACATGCCCGCATGGGGCCCCTATTCCCTCGCGTGACCTCGAAGTTATGCCCTCTGCCAGTCGTCCGCTCGGTGAGATGGCAGTTCCCGGTCGCTATACCGTAGACCACGTGGTGGATGAGGACCCCGATCTGTTGCGTTATCTCAAAGAGCGTGGGCTTGTCCCCGGTTCCGTTGTTGCGCTTTTAGAACGCGAGCCGTTTGGGGGCGACTTCACGGCACAGGTGGGGCAGGATATCGTGCGCATCGCCCCCAAAGCGGCCGCCCAGGTGTTCGTGCTACCTTCTGAAGAACCCATAGCAAACTATCAGAGCAAGGAACAGGAGGAGTGAAAGTGGATACCGCACGCAGCGAAACACCAGAGAGATCGGCCCTCAACGGATGGCATACTCTTCCAAGTCTCCCCTCTCTACCGGAGGTCTTTCGTTCCATACCTGTCCCTAAAAGTGCCACTTTCTGGCGTCGGCTGCTGGCCTTCGTGGGGCCGGGCTATCTTGTGGCCGTGGGTTATATGGACCCCGGCAACTGGGCCACCGACATCGGCGGTGGAGCAGCTTTTGCCTATCGGCTGCTAAGCGTCGTGCTCATCTCCAGTCTTATGGCCGTATTCCTTCAAGCGCTCTCGGCCAAACTCGGCATCGCCACAGGGCGCGATCTGGCACAGGCCTGTCGCGATACCTATAAAAAACCCATCGTCATCTTCCTCTGGCTCTCTGCCGAGATCGGCATAGTGGCCTGCGACATTGCCGAGGTCATCGGCGCTGCCATTGCGCTTAACCTCTTGTTTCATATTCCCTTGGCCGCCGGCGTCATCCTAACCGGCCTCGATGTCCTTCTGCTGCTGGCCCTTCAACACAAAGGCTTCCGCTGGATAGAGGGCATCGTCATTACGCTCATCGCCACCATCATGGCGGTCTTCTGCATCGAGCTATTCTACGCGCATCCTTCTTTCCATGCGGTGATAGCCGGCTTTGTGCCGCATAGGGACATCGTGCAAAACGCCGGCATGCTCTACATCGCGCTCGGCATCTTAGGCGCCACCGTTATGCCGCATAATCTCTATCTCCACTCCTCCGTGGTGCAGACCCGCGATTTCGGCGAGAGCTGGGAGGACAAGAAAGATGCGGTGCGCATGGCCCAAACCGACTCGTTTGTTGCGCTTATGTTGGCCCTCTTCGTCAACGCCGCCATCCTCATCCTCGCCGCAGCCACCTTCTATCGCACCGGCCATCACGAGATCACCGGCATACAAGATGCCTATCGCATGCTTACGCCGCTGCTGGGTGTTTCCTTGGCCACCCCTCTCTTCGCTATAGGCCTGCTGGCATCGGGTCAGAACTCCACGCTCACGGGAACGCTGGCCGGCCAAATCATTCTGGAGGGCTTCCTGCACATCCGTATTGCCCCCTGGCTGCGACGACTTATCTCTCGTGGGCTGGCCATTGTGCCCGCGGCAACGGCTGTCATCCTCTATGGAGCGCGCGGGATAGACCAGCTGATGCTTTTCAGTCAAGTTGTGCTTTCCATGCAACTGCCCTTGGCCGTCATTCCCCTGATTCAGATAACGGGCGACCGGCGACGCATGGGGCCCCTTGTCAACGGGCGTATCGTGCAGATAGTGGGCGTGCTCCTGGCCGTGCTCATCGTCGTGCTTAACGCCTGGCTTATCGTAACGTCTCTCCACGGCGGTCACTAAAACGAAAGCGCCTCGCTCCAAGAGCGTGCCCGTTGAGGTAACATCTAAGCAATGCTGCCGACGTTTCCCTCGCGGCAGCATCCCCACTTCTTTTCAGGAGCTATTGTATGGCCTTCTTAATCGGAATAGATATAGGAACGAGCGGCACAAAAACTATCTTGATAGATGAGAGCGGACAGGTAAAAGCGCGCGCTACCTACGAATACCCGCTCTATACCCCCCACCCGCTTTGGAGCGAGCAGAACCCACACGATTGGTGGGAGGCGACCTGCGCCACACTGCGACGTGTGTTGCATGATTCCGGAGTAGATGCCAAAGAGATAAAAGGTATCGGACTTTCGGGACAGATGCATGGCTCCGTTTTTCTCGATGAGAACGATGCCGTCATTCGGCCCGCCATCCTCTGGAACGACCAGCGCACCCAAGCGGAGTGCGACTGGATTATGCAGACGGTGGGACGCGAGAAGGTGATAGAGCTTATATCGAATCCGGTGCTCACCGGCTTTACCGCCGGCAAGATCATCTGGTTCCGCCAGCACGAACCTCACCACTACGCAAAGGTGCGCAAGGTGCTGCTGCCTAAGGATTATGTGCGGTTTCGCCTTACCGGTGAGTACGCCACGGAGGTCTCCGACGCCAGCGGAACAGCCCTTTTCAATGTACGTAAACGCGCCTGGGCCGATGAGTTGCTCGACGCCATCGCCATCCCGCGGGAATGGATGCCTAAAGTGTACGAATCGCCGGAAATAACGGGGCGAATCACGGCGGAAGCCGCCGCCGCAACCGGCCTTGCGGAGGGAACACCGGTAGTAGGAGGCGGTGGTGATCAGGCTGCCGGTGCCGTGGGCAATGGCGTTGTGGAGACCGGCATTGTGTCGTCTACTGTAGGGACCTCAGGGGTGGTTTTCGCCTACAGCGATGCGCCTGTCGTAGACCCCCAATTGCGGCTGCATACCTTCTGCCACGCGGTGCCCGGAAAGTGGCATCTCATGGGCGTTATGCTTTCGGCGGGTGGCTCGTTGCAATGGTATCGCGACACCTTCTGCGAGCCGGAGCAGGCAGTGGCACAAGCGCTAGGGCGCGACCCTTACGAGATCATCTGTGCAGAGGCCGAAAGGGCGCCTGCAGGGTGTGAAGGACTGCTGTTTTTGCCTTACCTCACCGGCGAGCGCACACCCTACCCCGATCCGAACGCCCGTGGCGTGTTCTTCGGCATCACACGGCGTTGTCATCGAGCCTATATGGCACGCGCCGTTCTTGAGGGTGTGGCCTACGGATTGCGCGACTCTTTCGAGATTCTGCGGGAGATGCAGGTGCCCATTCGGCAGGTGCGTGCTTCGGGCGGGGGTGCGCGCAGCTCCCTTTGGCGCCAAATTCAGACCGACATCATTGGTCAAGACCACGTTACCATCAATGTGGATGAAGGCCCAGCTCTGGGCGTGGCTCTGTTGGCCGGAGTAGGAACCGGAATCTATCCCTCCGTCGAGACCGCTTGTCGGAGCGTTATTCAGGTTACGCATCGCACCCAAGTGAACCCACAAAGCCAGGCCATCTACGATCGCTACTACCCTCTCTACCGAGCGCTGTACGGTCAGCTTAAAACAAGCTTTGCTGAAGTTACCTCTACAGCAAGCGCTCTTGCGGCCGGTACGACAGGTTAAAAGGGCTTATTTCCGACAGCCTTGATTACCGTATACCTGAAGGCATGTGCCGTGAAAACTCGCCCATGAAAAACCGTAACCCTAGTGATGTTTCCACTTCAGGCAAAGCCAGAGAGTAGTTGCGGAAAAAGGACGGTTTTGAACGCCTAGCTGGGTTGGCTCGTGCAGCAGCTACCAGGCTTTCGTCAAGCCGATCCTCCACAAAAAAGCCTTTTCGACGAATGGAGTTCTTTCCTGCAATCGGACATGGAGATGCCTTAACTTGTAAGCCACCCAAAAACAGGTAAACTTGTAGACAAAATTTGAGGAGCTGTTTTGGATGGAGTTTGCCACCCGTGCTATTCATGTGGGGCAAGAGCCGGAAGAGACAACCGGTGCCGTTATCCCTCCCATCTACCCCACGACGATCTACGCTTTCGAGGAGCCTGGCGTAAGCCGAGCCGGCTATGAGTATATCCGTTATGGTAACCCCACGCGTCATGCCTTAGAGGTCTGTTTGGCCTCCCTCGAAGAGGCCCCGATCGAATGCCCCGCCCTTTGCTTTAGTTCCGGCATGGCCGCCATAGACGCAGCCTTTCGCCTGCTACGTCCCAACGATCGGCTTCTGCTAGCACGCGACGTGTATGGAGGAACTACGCACCTCGCCGAGACCATTTTGCGCCCCAACGGCGTTACCATAGAGTACGCCGATGCCTCAAATACAGAGCTATTTATCGAGGCCATCACTCCAGACACCTGTATGGTCTGGCTGGAAACCCCTGCCAACCCCCTTCTGCAACTCACCGATATCGCCGCCGTGGTGCAAGCGGCACACGATGTGGGTGCCCTCGTCGCCGTAGATAACACCTTCGCCACCCCCTACCTCCAAAACCCGCTTGCGCTCGGAGCCGACATCGTGATGCACTCCTCCACCAAGTACCTTGGAGGCCACTCCGATACGCTGGGTGGTGCGCTCGTTCTGCGCGACCCCGCCTTGCGCGCCCGCCTATGGGAAATCCAAAAAGTCACCGGCGCCGTGGCC
The DNA here is from genome assembly GCF_035294165.1 of Chthonomonas sp. Taxonomy (GTDB): domain Bacteria; phylum Armatimonadota; class Chthonomonadetes; order Chthonomonadales; family Chthonomonadaceae; genus Chthonomonas. The sequence continues at coordinate 29,235 of NZ_DATGLN010000267.1, read as the reverse complement.
TCCCCTTTTGACTGCTGGCTAACCCTGCGCGGCATTCGCACGCTGGCCGTACGCATGCGAACCCACTGCGAAAATGCCCTGCGCATAGCTCAATTTCTTATGGGCCATCCGCGAGTCCGCACCGTCTACTACCCCGGACTAACAGACCCCAACCAGCGCTCTTTGGTGCAGAAACAGATGCGTGGTATGGGGGGCGGCATGGTGTCGGTAGAGCTAGAGGTGGCCGATGCCGAAAAGCTGCTAAAAAGCACCACGCTTTTCACTTTGGCGGGCAGCCTTGGCGGTGTTGAGAGCATCATCAGCTACCCGGCAAAGATGTCACACGCCGCCCTGCCCGCGGAGGAGCGCCGAGCACGAGGCATCGGCGATGGCTTGGTGCGCCTTTCCGTTGGCCTGGAGAATGTGGAAGACCTAATCGCCGATCTAGAGCAAGCCCTCGGGTAAATCTCTCGTCAGGAGCGCCTATGTCCGAGTTCACCTTAAGACCCATGCGTCGAGAAGAGTGGAGTGAGGTCGCCGAGCTAATCTACGTCTCCACGAACTTTTGGTACCAAACGCACGGGCGTCCGCCCATCTTCACAGGGCCGCCGGAGAGCACTCAGGCCTTTTGCCAAATCTATGAAGCCCTCGATCCCGGATGTTGCCTTGTGGCAGTAAGTCATGCCACCGAGCGCATCGCCGGCTCCTGTTTCTACCACCCCAGAGAGACCCATGTCTCCTTAGGGATTATGAACGCCCATCCTAACTATTTCCACCAAGGAGTGGCAAGGCGGCTTCTCCAGGCGATTATAACCATTGCTGAAGAGGCCAATAAACCGCTTCGACTGGTCTCTAGCGCCATCAACCTCGACTCCTTCTCCCTCTACAACCGTGTCGGCTTCGTTCCCCGAACGGTCTATCAAGATATGCTGATCACCGTGCCGCCCGAAGGCATCTCCTATACGTTGCCAAAAGGCCACCGCATACGCCCCGCGACCCTTGAGGATGCCAGTGCCATCGCCGACCTAGAACGAGAGATCGCCGGTATTCGGCGCGAGAAGGACTACCGCTACTTTATAGAGAATAACGATGGCTTCTGGCACGTTTCCGTGTTAGAGACCGAACAAGGCACCGTTGACGGGTTCATGACATCCGTTGCAGCACCGGCAAGCAATATGTTGGGCCCGGGGGTGGCACGCACACAAGAGCAGGCTGCGGCGCTTATTGCAGCGGAGCTGAACCAACATCGAGGGCGCAGCCCTGTGGTGCTCGTCCCCTCTCAGGCCGCGACGCTTGTTCATACGCTGTACGGCTGGGGTGCGCGCAACTGTGAGCTGCACTTTGCCCAAGTGCGAGGCCCGTGGCAAGAGCCTAAAGGCCTTCTCTTCCCCACCTTCCTTCCCGAGACGGGGTAGAATTTGAGTACACTCTATTTTGTTGGAGTAACCTATGCGAATGCAGAAGAAAATAACCCTAAAAGAGGACGGAAGATACCTGATCTACTACCACTTTCCAGACACGGCCACACCGGAAGAGACGGAGGCCTTCGAGGCTGTGAAAGAGACAGAGGAGTCTATCGAACCGGAAACGGAGGAGGAGCGCAAAGCCCGTGTCTGAACTGCGCTGGAACCCTACTTTGGAGGAGTGGGTCGTAACGGCCACCCATCGTCAAGACCGCACCTTCTTTCCGCCTCCCGACTACAACCCGCTTGCCCCTACCAAACCGGGGGGCTTTCCCACCGAGATACCGGCGCCGACCTACGAGATCGTGGTCTTTGAAAATAAGTTTCCCTCTTTTCGCCGAACACCCCCCGAGCCCTCTGTGCCCTCAACACCGCTCGAACCGGTGAGGCCGGCAGAGGGAATCTGCGAAGTCGTCTGTTACACCCCCCATGCCGACAAAGAGCTGGCTCAGCTCTCGGTAACCAGGGTAGAAGAGCTTATTTGGGTTTGGGCCGATCGTTTTGCTGCGCTTGGCGCACGTGAGTTCGTTCAATATGTATTCATCTTTGAGAATAAAGGGCGCGAAATCGGGGTCACTCTCTCCCATCCGCACGGCCAAATCTACGCCTATCCTTTCATCCCCCCCATCCCACAGCGAGAGTTAAACGCCGCCAAAAAGCATTTTGAACGCACCGGCAGAAACCTTTACGACGACATCCTTCAAGCCGAGCTAGAAGATGGAAGGCGCATCGTGGCCGCAAACCGCTCCTTTGTGGCCTTCGTGCCCTTCTATGCGCGTTACCCTTATGAGGTGCATGTGGTAGCGCGCCCACCCCATACCGCCATTACCGATCTCGATGGCTCCGAGCGTGCCGATCTTGCACGCCTTCTTAAGGTGGTGATGGAGAAATACAACAACCTTTGGCCGTCGAAGCCCTCACTCCCCTATATCATGGTGATGCATCAACGTCCAACCGATGGGGGCACCTATAACTACTATCGGTTCCACATCGAGTTCTATCCGCCCTACCGTACACCGGACAAACTAAAATATCTGGCCGGTTCGGAGGCAGGGGCAGGTGTTTTCATTAACGACACCCATGCAGAAGACACAGGTCGTACCCTACGCGACACCCCGCCCCACCTGCTAGAGGAGTGACACGAGCTTGTGCGTCTGAGGAATAACGCGTACCTCGTTGAGGCGCACGGCCGCACGAGATTGCAGCTCTAGCAGACGCACCGGAGAGACACTCACCGGCTCATACCCGCAGGGCGTAACCGGCTGAAGGATAAGCGGAATGGAGGCATCCACCGATTCGATCAGCTCTATTGCGCGATCTAGCTCATCGTCGCCGGTACGTGGTGTGACAACCAGTTTGGTGTAGACATTGGTGCAACGCGCCACCTCCAAAAATCGGCGGTGCGTTGGCCACGTCTTCTCCGGCTTTAGACCGGTGGCCGAGGGGGCTTTGATGTCCATAGATACATAATCTAATAGAGCCACAATTCGCTGAAGATGCTCCGGTAGCAGGCCGTTCGTTTCCAAAAAGGTTCTCAGGCCTAGCGCCCTCACGGTTGGCAGCCAGGCTTCCAAGAAACGCACCTGCAAAAGCGGTTCCCCTCCGGTGATGGCCACCGAATGATGGGGCGTCTGAAGAAAACGCTCCAGCACTTGGGTAAGCTGTTCCGCTCCAACAGGATTGGGAAGTTTTTCAAAACGTCCTGTACCTGCCGGCCACTCAATGCGGCAAACCGTTGGCAGCGGGCTTTCTTTCAGCGTTTCCGGGCTGTCGCAATAGGTACAGCGCAGGTTGCACCCGTATGTGCGAACAAATATTTGCCGATAGCCCACCAAAACGCCTTCCCCCTGCACCGAAGAGAAAACCTCTACAAGGCGCGCCTTAGGCTGGCGTGGCGCCTCATTGAGGGGGAGGGCGTCGGCCTTGAGGGGAAGGGCGTCGGCCTTGAGATGTGTCACCGCACAGTTATTCACCGAGTCGCTCATCCCGGCCACCCCCGAACAATGGCATCGGTCATGCGCACCACACGCACCATCGCCTTCACATCATGCACGCGCACCACATGCGCCCCACCGGCAATGGCTAACGCCACCGTGGCCGCCGTCCCCTCCAGGCGTTCTTCTGGCGGTAGACCTCCAAGCACCTTTCCGATAAACGACTTTCGAGAGGTGCCCACGAGCAGAGGGTAGCCTAGCTGTAGCAGTTCCGGCAAACGACGCAGCAGCTCCAGGTTTTGAGCGGGTGTTTTGCCGAACCCGATGCCGGGGTCAATGAGGATTCTGTTAGGCGCGATCCCGGCCGTTTCCGCGCTTTTCACCCGTTCACGCAGGTGCTCAACAACTTCATGCACCACATCTTCATAATGAGGTGCGGACGGAAGGGCTGTAGGTAGCCCAGGCATGTGCATGAGGCATACCCAAGCGTCGAATCGTTGTGCCACCGAGGCCATCTGTGCATCGGCACGCAGCGCGCTGATGTCGTTGATCAAAACGACGCCTCGCTCCAAAGCAGCTTGGGCCACCTCCGCTTTGTAGGTATCTACCGATAGGGGCATATCCGGCAGATGCACACGCAGCGCCTCGACAACAGGGAGAATGCGTCGCAACTCCTCTTCGGCGGGCAAAGGGCGATTGGAAGCAAAGGTAGCAGGCCGTGTGGATTCGCCCCCGATGTCGAGAATATCGGCACCCGCATTGGTCATCTCGATAGCATGCTCCACCGCCTTCTCTAGGGCAAAGTAGCGCCCACCGTCCGAAAACGAGTCGGGGGTTACGTTCAACACGCCCATCACTAACGTACGGGCGCCGCGACGTGCCGAATCCATACATGCCGCCCAGCGTTTTCGCGCGCTCATCGTTTTGAACCCTTCAAAGTGCTCGCCACCATTTCTCTTTAAAGAGAGTATACGCGAAGGAAGTAGAAAAATGCGAGGTGCTGCGCCATGAGGGAGCTTTTCGCTTCTCTGGCTGCATTCGGGTAGACTAAAAGGGAATCAATATCTAAGGAGATAGTTTGCGTGATAGCTCCCGCTCGACGCTTGGAGAAGATACCACCCTACCTTTTTGGGGAGATCGCCGCCTTAAAACGAAAAGCCCTCGCGGAAGGGCGCGACCTCATTGACCTCGGCATCGGTGACCCCGATCAGCCCACGCCGGTACCGATCATCGAAGCCCTTAAACAGGCTGCACACGACCCTACCACCCATCGCTACGACGAAACTCCCGCGGGATGGACCCCTTTCCTGCAGGCTGTGGCTACCTGGATGCGCCGCCGTTTCGGAGTGGAGATTGACCCCGACAAAGAGGCCCTTCTGCTGATAGGGAGCAAGGAGGGTTTAGCGCATTTGGCCTGGGCTTATCTCGACCCCGGCGATCTCGCGCTTTGTCCCGACCCGGCCTATCCGGTGCCGAGAGTCAATACCCTCTTGGCCGGTGCCGAGGCCTATGCTCTCCCCCTGTTAGAAGAGAACCACTTTTTGCCGGATTTAGAGGCTATTCCTTCCGATGTGGCAAAACGCGCCAAGATTCTTTGGCTTAACTACCCCAACAACCCCACATCGGCGGTGGCTTCGCTCGAATTTTTCCGTAAGGCCGTGGACTTTGCCAAACAGTATGAACTGCTGCTGGTAAACGATGCTGCTTACGTGGATGTTTACTATGAATCGCCTCCCCCTTCCGTATTGCAGGTGGAAGGTGCCAAAGAGGTGGCCATCGAGCTACACTCCCTCTCCAAAATGTACAACATGACGGGCTGGCGAATCGGCTTTGCGGTGGGGAACCCCGATGCTGTCGGCCTACTGAACAAGTTGAAATCGAACCTCGATAGTAAGCAGTTTCCGGCCATCTCGTTGGCTGCAGCACACGCCCTGCTTCATGTAGACAACACCCCCACGCTGAACCTGTATAAAAAGCGACGTGATATCCTTTGCGATGGATTGAATGCCCTGGGCTGGCGCGTCCGTAAGCCTGAGGCCACCATCTACGTGTGGGCGCGTGTGCCGGAAGGGTTCACCAGCGCGGAGTTTGCGCGCTTCCTTCTTCAGGAAGCTAGCGTGAACGTTATCCCAGGAACCGGTTATGGGCAGCACGGTGAGGGCTATGTGCGTATGTCGCTTACCGTGCTCGGAGATCGCGAGGGAGAGCGCCTAAGAGAGGCGGTGGAACGCATTGGCCGCGTGCTAGGCCACAAAAATCGCAGCTAAGCCTTGAGGAGGAGACGATGCAGTGCCGCTTTCAACCTCTTCTGATACTAGCTCTGTTGCTTGTGGGAGCGACCGGCGGTTGTTCGGCCCACTCCGGCAGCGCTCCTAAAGCGCCCAATGCCTCGGCACCGACAGCCGGTTCCGTACGAACCGTCTCTTTTCATACAACGGATGGCTGGACGATCGTGGGCGATCTCTACCAACCCAAAGGGCCTTCGCAGGGTGCTGTTATTCTGCTACACCAACGGGGAGGGCAGGCTTCCGACTGGGAGCCGCTCTCCGAAGCCCTTCAAAAAGCGGGCTACGTGGCTTTGGCCATCGATCAACGTGGGGCAGGGCGCTCTACACAAGGGCCGGGGCCGACCGGTGCGGATGCCCCGTGGGATACTTCCGGCGACATCGCAGCCGCCATCGCTTTTCTAAAGGGGAAAGGCCCCATCGGGTTGGCCGGCGCTTCCTACGGAGCCAATAACGCCCTCATCTATGCCGCCTCTCACCCCCAACAGGTAAAAGCGCTTGTCCTGCTCTCGCCAGGTGCCAACTACCATGGGCTAGATGCCCTTACGCCGGCCCGGCGCTGCCACACACCCACCCTCATTCTGCACGATCAGGGCGATTCCATCGCCGACAATGGGCCACAACAGATCAACGAGTTACTGCCCGGTACAAACCATTTGCTGAAGGTGCTTCCCGGTTCTGAGCACGGAACCGCCTTGCTTAACGAAGACGACACCATCGCCATCATCCTCGATTTCTACAAGAATCATTTGGCCTCGCCCAACGGAGCCAAAGGAAAGAGATAAGTGCTATGGGGCTTCTCCTTCTACAGTTACTGCTCGCAGCGGTTATGGCAATGGTGAGTCTGCCGTTTCTTTTGCGCCGTCTCGCCTATAAACAACTTTACACCGGGCAGTTTCAAAAAGCCTTAAACCTGGCGCGCCGGTTTTACGCCGTTAGCTCCTTCTCCACAAAGCTGAGGGCAGAGGCAGCCCTAATGATGGCAAAAATCTACCACTATCTCTATATGTTCGACTGTGCCGCACCTTATGTGGACGAGTCCTACGCTTACTACGAACGCGCAAACCCTAAGCCGCCTTTCATCTCCGAAGCACCGGCGGTGAAGATCATGCAACTGCTCTACGAGCGCCGGTATGAGGAAGCCATCTCCCTCGTTGAACAAGGGATAAAGTCGTGTCAGAATGTACAAGAAGAGCTAACCATGCTGGCAGTGGCTTCGCAGGTCTACTTTGCCGTAGGCAACCTCGCCAAAGCGGAAGAACTCTTGGACAAGATCATCCGATTGGGACGCACCCCCCTCGCATCGCTGCTCGTCGTTGGTCTGGAATCGGTCTATCGCTATGCCCTTATGATGAAAAGTTTGTGCCGCTATTTCCAAAACGATCTGAAGCAATCAACGGAACTGGCTCAGGAAGCGTGGGAGAAGCTACGCGTGGAAGTTCCTCGGCCCGAACCGGCCATTTTACGCGCGAAAGCGCAAGCACTTCGTTGTTGGACTTGCCGTCGCCGTTTTGACGTCGCTCAGGTTTACGAGCGAGAGATAGGCAAGAAACTGTCCCTTCTTGAGGGTTCCTATCGCTCCTTTGTTTTGCGTGCGCTTGCCCTCAAGGCGCTTCTGCAAGGGGATTTTGATCGCGCCCGCAGCCTTGCAGAACACTCCATCGTCCTTAACTTGGATCCGGATGACTATGCCGATGCCCTGATCATCCAGGCGGGCGCCTTCGCCGCACGGGCTAACTATGCTCGTACGGCCTCGCTTTGCCACCAGATTCTCGACCTGCAGACAAACGCCTTCTACAAAGAACAGGCGGAGAAACTGCTGCGTCTTATCGCTGAGGCCGAAATGGAAGGCCGCTCCGACCCCATTTTGCCCGATATATGGTGTTTCCCTGAATGGGCCTCCGGCGAGAGAACCGACGACGTAGATGTTTCTGACAATGCAGAAGATTTATTTTGAAGAAGAGCCATAAACGATGTTATCTCTGGCCTACCAGGCGCTGGTCGCCCTGCTGTTGCTCGCATTCTGGGGGCTAAGCCGGCGCAACCTGAGGGATTATGCAAGGCCTCCCTCTTACTCCCTACCTAGTCCTACCGCTCTTTACATCCTGCTACCCGCCCGCAATGAAGCCGAGCAGATAGCGGCGTGTCTTGAGGGCCTGCTCGCCCAATGCTGGCCGCATTTCACGCTTTGTGTGCTCGACGACGGCTCGGAGGACGATACGTCAGCCATCGTGGGCGCCTATGCCCAACGCGACGCTCGTGTAAAACTGCTTACCGGCAGGCCTTTGCCCGGCGGTTGGGCAGGCAAAGTGTGGGCTTGCCATCAGCTTTCGGAACACGCTTTGGCGAAGGGGGCAGAGTGGCTGCTCTTCCTCGATGCCGATACCCGAGCTGCGCCGGAGCTCGTGGGCACTCTGCTCGCCTATGCGCAGCAGCATCAGGCCGGCATGGTCTCGACCTTTCCTCGCCAGGAGGCCGGCTCCTTTTGGGAGTTGGTTGCAGTGCCCATGATTCATTTTCTCGTGCTTACTTTTCTACCCATTCGGTCGGTATGGGAGAACCCGCGCCCCCAATTTGCTGCCGCCTGCGGGCAGGTGGAGCTGTTTTCGGCAGAGGCCTACCGTGCTTGTGGGGGACATGCCGCCATTGCCCATTCGTTTCACGATGGGTTACAGCTGGCGCGGCGCGTGAAAGCGGCCGGGTATACCGTTCGCCTATGCGATGCCAGCCATCTTATCTCATGTCGCATGTACGAGGGTGGCCGCGCTCTGTGGAGGGGGTTCACCCGTAACGCCTACGAGGGCGTAGGCAGCTTGCCTGCTTTGCTCATCATGACGGGTCTGCAGCTTAGCCTCTTCTTGCTGCCCTTCCTCTTCCTCCTAGATGCGGTCGCCCAGGCGATGACGAAACGTATCTTCCCTCTATGGGGGTGGCTCGTTTGTCTTCAGGTGGCGCTTATTCTGTCTCTTCGTTGGATGCAAGCAACTCGGTTTGGCCATAGAAAAGCTGTTTGGCTACATCCGCTTTCCATTTTGCTGCTGGTTGCGGTGCAGTGGGCCTCATGGTGGCGGCATCTACATGGCATCCCCACGCAGTGGCGCGGTAGAGTCTACGAGCCTTAAAGGTAAGTCTTCACTTGTTTCAAGGCGTAAGATACAAAACAAGATATGCTCTGCAGCCATTAGGTTATCCTAATCATACTGAAAGCGCATGAGGGCAAGCACAAAAAAGATGACACCAAAGCCGGCGAGGATGACCATGGGCATGGCCGCCTCGGAAAACGGAAGATGACGCAGGAGGAGATCGTTATAGGCATCCAAAGCCCAAGCGTGAGGGGTAATGTAGCTGACCTGTTGCACAAAACGAGGCAACAGCTCCCTGGGAATAAGACAGCCAGAGAGAAACCCCATGAGCAATAAGGCGAGCGTGGTAAGCCCCTGTATCTGCTCCTGCGTGCGTCCAATGGCCGCAATCAGCAGGCCAAGCCCTACGGCAGCAAACAGACAAAGGGCGATGATCAACACCTGGCCTAAAAACGCCGTGCCGATAGAGAAGTGCAACAAGGCCCTTCCAAGCTCCATCAACATCGCGACCTGAACAGCCCCTATCACAACCCGAGCGAACATTTTGCCCACCAGAATTTGACCGGGAGAGATGGGAGCACAGCGCATGCGACGCAAAGTGCCCTCCTGACGCTCCTGAATAAGCGTTACGGCCACACTGTTGGCCATAAAGAAGATGAAGTAGATAATCAGCCCCGGCATTACCCGATCGCCCGGGCTTGGCGCAGCAGCCCCCTTAATAGGTGCCTTGTCGTGCACCAATAAAGCCACCGGAGGTTGCTGACTTTGCCGCCCTAGCATCCTTTGGGCAAAGCTGCGGTAGAGGGGTGGAACCTTCTGCAGAACTGCACTCCGAATAAGAGGCGCCAAGGCGCGTTGAACAGCGCTCTCAATAGAGGCCTTTGTCAGCGGCTCGAATTGGGTTTGAGCGGGATCAATGTAGACGAGCAGTGGCACGGAGGGTGCATCCTGGCCCACAACCGCACGATCGGCCCACCCCTGCAGCAGCGCCGTGAAGGAGGAGGGGATAACAAGCCCAGCCGGATATTTGCCGGTAAGCACAGCCTCCCTGAGATGAGCGATGCTTTGCGTTGGAACCACCTGCATCCCCATCTGCTGTAATGCGGTGAGGAAAACTTTGGAGCTATTTCCCTCATCGTTATTCACCACCAGAAGCCGCAAGGAAATGCCCGATCTACCCTGCCTACCGGCTTTGGAGTAAACAAGTCCAAAGATCAATGCAAAGATGAGGGGCAGCCCAAAAATAAAGACCAAGGCCGTGCGGTCGCGAAAAAGGATGCGCAAGTCCTTGCGCATGACCCACCAGAAGGCAAAGGATGGGCCTCCAGACGGCAATAGCTTGAGAGGCATTGGGCGTACCCTTCCAATCTTCAGCGTACGCGCGTGCCGTTAGGAACGGGCCGATCGGGCTGAAGCAGCACCGCCCGCCCATCCACATCCGCAGCCAGCAACATGCCCTGCGACTCGATGCCGCGCATGCGTCGCGGCTGCAGGTTCGCCACAATCACCACCTGGCGCCCCACAAGCTCCTCCGGTTTATAGAACTCGGCGATGCCGGCCAGAATGGTGCGCACGTCCTCTTCGGAGAGCTGGACGGTAAGGCGAAGCAGTTTGGTGGTGTTGGGCACCGGCTCGGCAGCAAGCACCTCGCCCACCACCAGCTGCACGCGCTGAAACTCCTCAATGGAGATGTTCGGGGCACTTGTGGCGATCTCTTCAGGAGGCACAGGCGCGCCCGCCGGACGGGCTTGTGTTTCGGCATCTTCGGGAGGTGTCATTAGCGTTGCGATATCCTTTTCTGAGAGATTAAGGTTCTGAATGCGTGGAAAGAGCGGTTGGGGCGCCTTAACCTGCCAGGTGCTGCCTGCAGCCCCCCACTTCAGAGCTTGAGGGCCGGCGGCAGACGGCGGAGAAAGCCCCATCTGCGCCAGCAGCCGCTCCGATGCAACAGGCATAAACGGAGAGAGCAGCAGCGCACTCAAACGCGTGGCTTCTAGGCTGGTGCCAAGCACTGTGCGCAACTGGGCCGCGGCGGCAGCGTCGCCCGACTCGGCAGCCTTTGCCAGCGACCAAGGCGCTTTTTCATCCAAATATTTGTTCATGCGCCCTACCAGCCGAAACACGGCTTCGAGGGCCCCATTAAGGCGAAATTCGGCCATCGCCTTCTGATACTCTTCATGCACTGTTGCGGCAAGCGCACCGATCTCCGGGTCAAGCTGTACGTTCTCCATGAAGCCACCGGTATAGCGGTTCACCATATTTAAGGTGCGGTTTAGCAGGTTGCCCAGATCGTTGGCGAGATCGGTGTTGAAGCGCCGCAAAAAGCTTTCCACACTGAACTCGGTGTCAAGCCCGAAGTTCATCTCACGGCAAAGCAGGTAGCGCTGTGCGTCGGCGGCAAGGTCAAAATCTATGCCGGCGCGCTCCGCCAAAAAGCGGCTGAACGATGTGGGATGCGGCAACCCTCCGGTGGATTTTCCCGCCTTTTCCCCAGGCTTCAGCCCCGGAATAGTCCAGAAGCCGTGCGCATAAACCTGTTTAGGCAGCGGCAGACCTACGGCCATGAGCATGGCCGGCCAAAGGGTGGCGTGAAATCGCACGAAAATCTCTTTGCCCATGAAGTGCAGGTCTGCCGGCCAACGGGTCTGCCAGGCGGGGTCATCCGGCCAACCAATGCCGGAGAGATAGCTGATAAGGGCGTCGAACCAAACATAGATGACCTTGCTCTCATCCTCCGGGAAGGGAATGCCCCAACCTCGGTTGGCGCGCGTAATGCAGATGTCGCGTAGCCCCTCCTCGATGAAACGGATCACCTCGTTTCTGCGAAAGTCCGGCAGTAAGAATTCGGGGTGGGCGTGGATGTGTTCGAGGAGTTTATCGGCAAAAGCAGAGAGGCGAAAAAAGTAGTTCTCTTCCTTTACCCTTACAACCGGTTTCCCTGTCTCTTTGGCCACGCCGTTTTCCACATCGCTATCACGATAGAAGGTCTCATCGCTAACGCTGTACCAACCCTCATAAATGTCTTTGTAAACATAGCCTCTATCGCGCAGGCGTCGAAAGAACTCCTGCACGGCGCGGCGATGGCGAGGCTCGGTGGTGCGAATGAAGCCATCGGCTGCGATATGCAGCTCTTGCCAGCTCTTTTGAAAGGCAGCCGATAGGCGATCCACAAAGAGCATGGTGTCGGTGTTGGCCTTTTCGGCGGCCTCCTGAATTTTGGTACCGTTCTCATCGGTTCCCGTTAGAAGGAAAGCTGCCTGACCGCACAGTCGCCGATGGCGAGCAATGGCATCGCAGGCCACCGTCGTTAACGCCGTGCCGATATGAGGTTGACCGTTCACATAGTAGATGGGCGTGGTAACGTAGTAAGTCGTTTTCGCAGAAACCGTCATCGTGTTTCTAGCTCTCTTCCTCCTCCGTTGCGGAGTCCTCTCCTGAAGTCAGGGAGGCGATTCGGGCGCGTGCCTCTGCAGCTTGCTCGGCAGGCACGTAAAGCGCGAGGGGCACCAGGTCGGCTACGGAGGCGTGGAGCGCCCCCAGCACGGGGTTCACGCCATCAGAGGGAAGCAACACGGCAAAGCCTTCCGCTTCCAGCGTGGCGCGAAGGGCCAAGGCCTCCTCTATGTTCGCGGCCTCATAAACGGCCACGAACGCACTCTGTTGTTCTTCGGGTTGGTTCTCGGACATCTCTTTCCCTACAAATATCTTTTGGTAGCAATTAGCGATCTCGACAGCCGCACGCGGCCGGATTGAGGCTTCAACCCCCGCCGCCGGCGAACGCCGAAAGACCGGCGTTTTCGTTTGTCGCTGTCGGAGCCGTTACCGAAATGAGGCGCACGGTTCGCTTAGAGCCACAATGCTTGCATAGTACCTCCTCGCACGCATCGGCACGGCGCAGCACTTTAAAGTTTTCGTTGCAGTCCTTGCAGTGAAACTCGTAGATGGGCATCTGCTGCTCCTATAACAGGCAAATTTACTCTTCGGATGGGTTTTCCTCGGCAAGCTCCTCCCGCATGCGCTCGAGCTGGCAGCCACGGCATTCGGAGCACCGAGTCGTTTTTTCTATACGTAGTTCGGTGGCAGGGAACTCCATTTCGGCCCCGCTCTCTAGCAGTTGCACGATGGCCGTCTCTTTTAAAAGGTTCAGCTCTACCACCTTGCCCTGGCCGCGCGGCGACATCACCAGTTGCCCGATGGGCGGCAGGTGCTCGCGCGCCTCCACATAGGTCTCGTGTTCGTAGCGCAAGCAGCACATCAGTTTACCGCATATGCCGGAAAACTTAACCGGATTGAGGAAGAGGCTCTGGTCTTTTGCCATCTTCATGGAGATGGAGGCGAACTCCGTTAGAAACGTGGCACAACAGAGCGTTCTTCCGCAAGGGCCGATGCCCCCCAGCATCTTGGTCTCATCACGTGCTCCCACCTGATAGAGCATCACACGAACCTTCAGACGGGCCACAAGGTCACGCACCAGGTCACGAAAATCTACCCGCGTTTCTGAGGAGAAGTAGAAGGTAAGCTGCTCCCCATCGAAAGTGTACTCCGCATAGAGCGCCTTCATGGGAAGCTCACGCTGACGAATTCCCTCCTTAAAGATGGCCAAATCCGCTTGTGCCTTCTGTCGCAACTCGCGCTCACGCTGCAGGTCGGCCGCTTCGGCGCGGCGCAGAACACGCTGCAGCGGCGCCTGCAGCTCCTCCTCCGGCACTTCCTGAGGACCGATGCGCACAACGCCAAGCGCCAACCCGCGCGATGTCTCGACGATCACCTGATCGCCCTCTCTTAGCTCGATGCCATTGGCATCGAACCAATAGGATTTTGCTACTCTCTTAAAAGCAACTCCAACACAGTGGGGCATTTTACATGGTCCTTGAAATGGCTTGTCGCAAAGGGCACGTTTTTCAACACCGACGCGCCTTCCACCCTCCAATCAGGAGGGCGCTATCATCCAGCTTTGAAGATCGTGCTGCCCATTCGGGTTATCTCCACGGTGCCAGAAAACGGTATCGGCCCGAGTCGAGATGGAGAACGACGCCATCCTGCGTCACCTCCAGCTGCCTCACACCCGGACTCTCAGAGAGAGGTCTATCGCTCTCGAACACATCGGCATTGGATTCGAGGGGGAGAATCGCCGTAGCTGTGGTGTTTGTGGGAACCTCCACCTCCCACAAAAATCGCCCTTCTTCAATACGCCAGGCGCTGCGAACGAGGCCACAAACCGTTTTTAGCGAGGCTTCGGCACGTGTAAGCCCTCCGCCCGGCTTCGGCGCTAGCCGAATGTGACGGTAGCCTGGCGATTTGGGGTCGAGGTCAATACCGGCCACAACCTGATAAAGCCACGCCCCTACGGCGCCGTAGGCATAGTGGTTAAAGGAGTTCATGGCCGGGTCTTGAAACCCTTTCTCCTCCGTCCAGCTATCCCAACGTTCCCACACTGTAGTCGCCCCCTTAGTCACCGGGTAGAGCCAGGAAGGCCAGGTTCGCTGTAGAAGCAATGTGTAGGCCACATCGAGATAGCCCTCTCGCGCAAGCACATGAAGAAGATAAGGGGTGCCGACGAAGCCGGTGGAAAGGTGATTGCCACGTGCACGAATGTCGTTTACGAGCGTTTTTGCGATGGCAGCCCGTGCAGACTCCGGAACGAGATCGAACTCCAAAGCCAGGACACAGGCCGTCTGCGTGCCGCTTACCAAAAGCCCATCCGGCGTAAGAAAGCGCCTTTGAAAGGCGCCCCGAAGGGCTTCGTACAGCCGCCGATAGCGCTTCTCATCCTCCTCCTTGCCAAGCACCTTGGCGATCTCGGCCATGAGAAGGGCATCGTAGGCGTAGAAGGCGGTGCCGATAAGGTCTAACGGAGTCTCTGCGTTTGTGGAGAGCCAGTCGCCAAAACCACGAAAGCCGTTGTACTCTGGGTGGCTGCGAATGTCATTGATGGCCGTCTTCTCTAAGTAGGCCATAAAACGCGTCATACTTGCATAGCGGTCTTCTAATATCCGTTTATCGCCGTAGCAGAGATAGAGGGTCCAGGGGCAGATGATGCCGGCATCGGCCCACGCCGGCCCTCCATCTGTTCCCACCACGGTGGGACACGGATTTGGGCAAACAGGTGGAATGGCCCCCTCCTCACTTTGCGAGTCTTCCACCGTTTGTAGCCAACGAGCGAAGAAGCTTTCGATGTCGTGAACAAAAGCCCCCGTACGCACAAACACCTGAGCGTCGCCCGTCCAGCCTAATCGTTCATCACGTTGAGGGCAGTCGGTAGGAATATCTACGGAGTTGCCCTTATGCCCCCATACAATGTTGTGTTGGAGTTGGTTTAGAAGGGGTTCGGAGCAGGAGAATGTACCCGTTAGGGGCATATCGGTGTGGAGCACGATGCCCGTGATAAGGTCTTTACTTGGCTTCTCTGTTAGGCCGGTTACCTCAACATAACGAAAGCCGTGAAAGGTAAAGTGAGGCTCGTAAATCTCCTCCTCACCGCCGCGTAGCACATAGGTATCGGTCTGTTTGGCGGTTCGTAAGTTTTCCGTGTAGAGGGTACCGTTCGGATTGAGCATTTCACCGTAGCGTAGTCGAACGGTGGTGCCAGGGTCGCCCTTTACCTTAAGGCGCACACGACCCACCATGTTTTGCCCAAGGTCGAATATCCAGTGAGGAACGGGCCAGTTTGCGGCCAGTCGCGGCTCTTCGATGGGTGCCAGCTCCTCCTTGCGCCGCACGGGGGGACACATGCGGGCACACAGCGGAGCCGGCCACGGCGCAAATACCTGTACCGGTTTCCAGCCCTCTGTCGCGAATCCGGGGCTGTCCCAGCCGGGCATCTCAAGGCGTGCGTTGTACGTCTCTCCCATAATAAGGTCGGCCTCTAGTAACGGGCCGGTGGAAAACTGCCAGGTGGAATCGGTGGGGACATAGTGGGTTTCGCCATTCTCATAATGAATGACGAGCTGTGCCAAAAGGCGCGGTGCCTCCCCATAAATTTGCCGTCCCCACCAGGCGACATGCCCACAGAACCAGCCATCACCAAGAATAACTCCAATCGCGTTGGCACCCGCGCGGAGTTGCTCGGTAACATCGTAGACTAAATACTCTACGCGCTTGTGGTACTCCGTCCAGCCCGGGGTGAGGGCGGCATCGCCCACAGGTTGCCCGTTGATGCTGGCCTCGTAGAGGCCAAGGGCGGTGATGTAAAGACGCGCTTGCCGAACGGAGCGCTCGACGGTGAACTCTTTGCGGAGATAGGGGCAGGGAACACCGGCGCGACGCCCCCCCACAATGGGGGCACCAATCCACTCGGCTCTCCAGTCGTCAGGCTCCAAAAGCCCCATCTCCCACCAGGCCGGCTCGGCCCAGTCCGAGGGTTGCCCTTGATCATCCCAAACGCGCACACTCCACCAGGCACGTTGCATGGAACGCAGGGGCTTGCCTTCATAAACAATGTGAAACGTACTATCCGAATCGATCGTGCCGCTGTCCCACAGGTCTGCCTCGCCGACAAGAAGCGCCTCGCGGGAGGAGGCAACACGAACGGCGTAGGCGGTTTGACGTGCCCCTCGCCGTTCTTCACGAAGTTCCCAGCTAAGGCGCGGTTGCAATACATCAATGCCTAACGGATTCGAAAGGTATTCACATCGCAGGTTTTCTATGATCATGCGGCTAAGAACGCTCTCCTTCAATAGGGTTCGCCTTTTGTGCAGAGAAGTTCGCCTCTTGCAGGCGTTTCTCCTGCAAATCTTTCTAACCTTAAGATAGACAAGGAGAGGCTTCCTAAAAACTAGCATTTCCACCGATAAACGAAGGGCTTCAATCTGCCGTTAATCTCTCTGTCAATAACCTGAATACCCTTGAGGGCGAGGAACCGGTTATATTCGATGGCTCCTGAGGAGGTTACAGCAAAATGATGGGAATTTTGGAAGCAAAAGCGCTGGTGGGAAAAACCTGCGAACTCGAATGGAAAGATAGGCTCGGCAATGTGCACAAAGCGACTTCGCTGATCTACGACGCCACCTTTGTCCCTTTATACGGCGGCTACCTCATGACGGCCCAAGAGGACATCCGTTTAGACCGCCTCGTAAGCGTTCGCGTTTTAGAGGCCGAACCTGCCGGCGCCTCTCCAACCGCTTCCTCCTCCATGAACATGCAAAAAGCGGCCGCCTAAGAGTGACAGCACGGTGGAGAGGAGGAACCTATGGCTCTCCCCTCCACCTTAACAAAGAAGCACTTGAAGCAGCTGCAGCGAAGCTTTCTCGCCTTTAACGGGTGTAGTCTGAGTTTTCGGCTTCTGGATAGGTATAGATGCCCATATGTTGGTACTCCCACATGATTTGGGCTTGTGTTTTAGGAGACCCATCTGGATTGAGGAATGGAGGGTCTTTGAACCATTTCACGTGCCCATCGCAGAAAATCCAGTTGCGTCCTAGTGCATGCCGCTTGCCTTTTGGCCATCATCCTCGCCCTGCCGCATCGTTATCGTATCCAGGGGCGATATACCAGCCTGCAAAGATAACACCGTTCGATAAAACCCTTGATCCTACGTCTGTAGCAAAAAACACGTTGGATGGACACTTGTAGTAGGCGAGTGGATACATCTTGCCTCCTCGATATCCAGAGGGGTTCAAGGTGGGATCGTAGGCCGAACTCAAAAAGTAGTTTCCTGCATAAGAGAGAGGAAAAGAACGCAGGAAGGCGTTAACATCCTTTCTCATTCCCGCATAAGAGTTCGGCATATGGACTGCCAGCAGCTGAGCTTCATAGCAGTAGGAATAGTACTTGTTAAACCCACCTTTATCGGGGTCGCTAGGGCAGCTAAATATCTGCCAATTTTTAATGTAAGGGGCCGTAGCGATAGGGAAAGAGAAAACCCCGCTGAAATACTGGTCTCCGAGTGGGTAGTTGCCCTTTGCATCCGGAATGGGGCTGCTGCAAGGGCCTTCCCACCCCGTTTCAGGCGGTGTCTCATCGTAGTCCTGAGCGTACATAAACACAGCGGTGCTGATCTGTCTGAGATTGGAGATACAAGTTGCTTTCCTGGCAGCCTCTCTTGCTTGGGCAAAAATCGGGAAAAGGATAGCTGCTAATATAGCAATTATTGCTATAACTACAAGCAACTCAATCAGTGTGAAAGCTTTTCTCGCGAATTTCATAGGTCGTTCTCCTCTCGGCCAAGCTGACGGCGCGTTCACTGTGCGTAGGCAGCCTCAGCAAACTCACCAAATATATCCTATCTCGCTGCCGATTAAGGATGAATTAAAACCATGTTAATTTTTCGTTAAGATTCGGTGTGTCCCATTCGCTGTATCTCTGTTTCCAGAAAGCTATCTCGTTCTGCTCAACTTCCATAAGGTGTAGCGATAGGTAGTTGCACGAACAGACTTTTTGTGTTAGAATAGAATTCAGAAGAAGAATCACAAAAGAACAGACCGACAGTCTTCCGTAGGACGCATGAAAACTCGTACTCTTGATCAAAGGCCTTGGGTTCCTATCTTACACCGAAGAGCTTACCGGCTATTGGGCTTTACGCTAACCGAGTTGCTCTTCGTCATGGCCATTCTCGCGGTGCTGGGTGCCTTGCTTCTGCCTGTTTTTCTCTCCGGTAGGCGCTCGGCACAAAAGGCGGCCTGCCTGCAGAACCTGCACCAAATCGGCATCGCCCTTGCGCTTTATGTTCAGGACTACGACGAAGCGTTTCCCTCCTATACCGTAGACCCAGATAACCGTGCGCACCCGGAAGACCTCCTCGCCTGGCACAACAATTTCTGTCGTGCCCAAGACCTCAAACCGTCTCAGATATCGTGGGCCTCCCTGGCTCTTCCCTATGCCCTTAGCGACCTCTATGGCATGTCAACACAGGGCGATTCCCCCCTCTTCTGCCCCGCAGATACCGACCGAAAAGCGCGTCCTATAACCTCCTACGAGTTCAAGATGTTCCTATCCGAAGGTGTTCACATCAACGACGTGGAGTATCCTGCCGACACGGCCATGGTTTGGGAACAGTGGGACTATCACGATCCGGAGCACTATTCGGAGCATGACTCGCGTGCCCACCTCAACACGGTGTTTGTGGACGGACATGCCAAAAGCGTCTGGTTGCAGGATACTACAAGCGCACGCTACGGTAACGGCCCCGACCTTCATTGGCCTTTTATAGGACAGGGCAAAAGCGCGCCCTATACCTACCACGACACGTTACCGTGAAGCAGCCGTTTCACGGTGCCCAACTCTGTGGCCTCTCTTTCTGTTCCTTCGCCCCACGCCGATGTCCTTATCCTCAAGAAGATGAGGCGACGATGCGATAGAGATGCACATCGTAGGGCTGAAAGGCGTCCTCAAACTTGCCGCCAACCACCGAGATGCTTCGATTCTCGCCCAGCACCTCTGCAGTCGCCTTTGCAGGTAGGTTCCTCACCTCGAAAGTGCCCTTCGTGGCTCCATTGCGCATGGCAACCGCAAAAAGGTAGGTTGCGCCTCGGTAGCGCTTTACCATCATGTGAATGGGCACTTGGGCAGAGGAGGAGACCACCGTGGCCGCCTGCTCTATGGTAGGGCTGTTTAAAACAGGGGCAAGACGATGAACCTGTTGGTTGATCTGGGTTACTGCCGCCAACATGGGAGGGTCGTCGAGCAGTGCATGTTCGTCAAAGGTCGGTTTGAACTGATGCACAAAGTAGATAAGCCCCCGTGAGCCGTGAATAAGCGCCATCCATACCTCCGCGCGCACCTCATGCGGTGTCGCCTTTTTGTTGCCGCTTATCCGCGTGCATTCAATGCAGTTCCACACCACCTTCTGCCCCTTTGTCCAACGAACCAACCGTTCAACGCCTTTGGCCACATACCACAGGTAGTTCTCGCCATCCGGCCTATCTAAACCGGCGACCGGATAGACATCAAAGGAAACGATGTCACACCCCTTGACATAAGTCTCATAGTCCGACAGTTTTGCCCCCGGCCCGCGTCCATACCAGGCGTCGTTCGCTACCCCCTGTCCTAAGTTGAGCATGATGGGGCGGGTGGGGTCGGCAGCGCGAAACCTCTCATACTCGGCCACAATGCGTTCCGGCGGCACACAAGGCCCCCAGCTCTGTTTGCCCGTGTTGGGGTCTACCATCGGTTGGGCATTGTCTGGCTCATCGTCGTGCATCCAACCAACGATAATCGGATCGTTTCGGTGCGCCAGCCCTACTGCGTTTTGTGCGCAGATCACCGGCATATGGGCGGCCCTGAGCGCGGAAAGCTGCTCCTCTGTAGGGCCTTGCCAAAGCCCCACGTAGAGGTTGAAACCGGCCGCCTTGTACTTTAAGGCGTTCTCCGGAGACTGAAGCCAAACAGCGATCGGAAAATAGTTGGGTGTCGCAGGAGGGCCGTATTTCCATTGCGCATAGGGTGCCCGATCTGTTGCCGTGTGGGTCGGTGGCACCGCAAACGTCTTAGGCCGGTCCCCTGCCAGCCCCGGTAGGAGGATAAAGCCAAGCCCGATGAGGCCTAAATATTCGAGACGCATTTTACGCTTCCTTTGGCGTTGAGTCTGCCAGGGTAAAGTTATGTACCCAAATAGCGTATAGATTCTTGAATGCAGTGCCGCTGCCGTAGAGGTAGGCCTTGCGCCTACCCTTCTCAAAGGATACCGTGCCTGCCCTTTTCAAAGGACACAGCCCATGAGCAGTTGGCGCCGGCATGTGGTATACTAGCATACCTTTATAGAAAGCTCTATTCATACGGTATCGGTTGCACAAGGAACGCACGTATGTCGGAAACCACCCAAGAGGTCTCCATAACTCCACAGAGTGCCGATAACGCTCAAGACCTGGAAAACATTTTGGAACGTCTCGCAACCTATCGGCCTGAGGCGGATAAAGACCTTGTGCGCCGTGCCTACGCTTTTGCCGCCGAAAAGCATTGTGGGCAAACCCGCAGCGATGGCTCGCCCTACATTACCCATCCCCTCGCCGTTACGGCCATTCTGGCCGAGTTGGAGATGGACGAAACGACGTTGGCCGCCGCTCTTCTGCACGATGTGATAGAGGATTGCGGAGTCCCCCTTGAGGAGATTCAAAGCCGATTTGGCCCCGCGGTAGCGCAGTTGGTGGACGGCGTTACGAAACTGCAGATCATAGGTGTAGATGAAGGAAAAACGCGCCCCAATCTGCCCGAAGACGAAGAGGAGCTTACGCCAACCGCTATTGACCGGCGCAAGAAGCAGGCCGAGATGGCCAAGAAGGCTGCCAACTTACGTAAAATCTTTCTGGCGATGGCCCGCGACCTGCGGGTCATTGTCATTAAATTGGCCGATAGGCTGCATAATATGCGTACCCTTTCGGCTCTGCCACCCGCCCGCCAAATGCGCATCGCCCAAGAGACCCTGCAGATTTTTGCCCCTTTAGCCCATCGGCTCGGAATTTGGCGCCTGAAATGGGAGCTAGAAGACCTTGCTTTCCGCTACGTTGAACCGGAAGCCTACGAACAGGTGGCGGCTATGGTGGCGCGCACTCGGGCGGAACGCCAAGCGGAGGTGGATGAGGCCGTCGCCATTCTCCAGCAGAAGCTGAAAGAGGAGGGGATAGATGCTCAAGTCATGGGGCGCCCGAAACACCTCTACAGCATCTACAACAAAATGCGACAGCAAGGGCTGGATTTCACCCAACTCTATGACCTTATTGCTCTCCGGGTGATTGTGCCAACGCGCCCCGATTGCTACCATGCTCTGGGAGTGGTGAGCGCACTTTGGGCGCCTATTCCCGGCATGTTTTCCGACTACATCGCCCAGCCCAAAAGCAATATGTACCAGTCCATCCACATTAAGGTAATCGGGCCGAAGGGCACGCCCCTAGAGGTACAGATTCGTACATGGGAGATGCACCGTACCGCGGAGTTCGGTGTGGCGGCGCACTGGCAGTACAAAGAGGGCGGCAAAGCCAACGATCAGTTCGAGCGTCGTCTCGCTTTTCTGCGCCAGCAACTCTTCGATTGGCAAAACGATAGCAAAGATAGCGGAGAGTTTTTACGCAATATCACGGAAGACCTGTTCACCGACCAGGTCTTTGTGCTAACCCCGAAAGGCGATGTTATAGACCTGCCGGCAGGGAGTTGCCCCATAGATTTTGCCTATCGGGTGCATAGCGAGGTGGGTGACCACTGCGTGGGAGCAAAGGTAAACGGGCGCCTGGTGCCGCTCTCTTACCAGTTCCGTAACGGCGATACGGTGGAGATCATCACCCGCCCAGGCGCCACCCCAAGCCGGGACTGGCTCGCCTTCGTGAAGACCTCCCATGCGCGCGCAAAGATCAAGAACTACTTTAAACGGCTTCATCATCGCGAAAATGTACAGCGCGGGCGCGACCTTCTGGAAAAGGAGCTGGCCAATCAACTGGAGCGCGACCCTCATAGGTGGGGCGAAAACCCACGTGACCTCCTGAAAGATGAATCGCTGCGCAGTGTGGCCGCCTCGTTCAACGTGCCGAGCGAGATCGAGCTGCTGGCCTCTATAGGCTATGGCACCATCGCCCCTCTCACCGTGTTGAACCGCCTGCGCCCCGTCGCTCCCACCGAGGGGGAGGGCGCCGGCCTTGCAGTGAGCATTCCTATCGGAGGAAAACGCGCCAGTGAAGAGAAGCTCCACATCGTGGCCGGTGGGCTTGACACCGAAAATCTGCTCTTTCGCCGCTCTCGCTGTTGCTTGCCTATCCCCGGCGACGATGTTATCGGCTATATCACGCGCGGGCGCGGCATGGCCCTTCATCGCCGCGAGTGTCCCAACGCACGCTACTATCTTGCAAACGAGCCGGACCGCTGTGTGCCGGTAGAGTATGTGGGCAACGATGGACAGGTCTATCAGGTCTATCTGACCATCGTTTGTTTGGATCGCACCGGGCTATTGGCCGACATTGGCTCCGTTTTTGGGGAGAACAAAACCAACATTACCGCGCTACGAACCCAGTCGCATCGCGATAAAACCGCCACACTCGAACTTGCCATTGAAGTGCGTAATACCGAGCACCTCGACGACATCATCAAGAAAGTCTACGCCATTGGCGATATTTTGGACGTACACCGCGCTTTCGGTAGCCGTGATGAAGGCAAAACAAAATAGCCCTTTCATCTGTCTAACCTATAACTAAAAGTAAAGGGAAAGAGCGGTGAAAGGCACATCGTGGGTTCGTCGTCTGCTGTTTTCTGGAGCGTTCTTCCTCCTGTTCGGGGGGCTTTCGCTTCCGCAAGCCACGCTGCCTTCCTCAAATGCCGGTTCCCCCCTCAATGTGCTGATCGTGGGCGGAGGGCCAGAGCCTAACTACAACCAAGTGGCGATAGAAAGCAACGTCCGCTACGTTCAACGGCTTCTCCCGGCCGCCGCCCAATGCACTACCCTCTTTGCCGATGGCAATCCGAACCATGAAACCGTCTACTATACCGATCCGGCTCCTACCCCTGTCGGGCAACACCTCTACGATCTCCTCATCCATGAGGATAGCACCTACTCCGCCGATCGCTATCGCACCCCACATCTGCTCCACGGCCCCGATGGCCCTTCGCGCCTTCCGGCCATCCGTCGCTTTTTTGAGCGCATGCATCAACAGTATGCAACATCTACCGACGATCCTGCGCCGTTGCTGCTCTATTTCACCGGCCACGGCAGCCCAGACCGCCCTACCTATGCCAACAATCGGTACGACCTTTGGAAACCGGGGCCCGATTTGGATGTCCGCACGCTGGCCAATCTCCTGGAACAAATACCGCCCAACGTGCCCGTGACACTCATTATGGTGCAATGCTTCTCCGGCGGTTTCGGCGATCTCCTTTTCGGTGGAGGCGACCCACAGCGCCCCTATCTCGATAGAGACCTTGTGGGATTTTTTGCTGCCGTGCCGCAGCGTGAGGCTGCCGGCTGCACTTCCGAGGTAAACGAGGCCGAGTACCACGACTTTACTTCCTATTTCTTTGCAGCCCTCACCGGCCGTGACAGGCTAGGACGCCCCGTTACCGGCGCCGACTATAATCACGATGGACGTGTGGGAATGGACGAGGCCTTCTACTATACCCTCATCCATGACCCCTCCATAGATACCCCCGTCTGCACTTCCGATGTCTTCCTCCGACATTTTGTACAAGCAAGCGACCAGGAGGTGTTCTCCACGCCATGGCACGATCTGTTGGCATGGGCCACCCCGGCCCAGCGCGCTGCCCTCGAAGCGATTGCCGACCAGCTACAACTTCAAGGCGAAAATCGGGCGCAAACCGCCTTTAACCTCGCACAAGACGATTCAAACCTCAGAACTCTGCGCGCCCGCTCTGCTAACGCCGAATCGGAGCTGGAAGGCCAACTGCGCGACGCCAAAGAGATTCTCCTAGATAACTTCCCTAAACTGCGCGGTCACGGGGCCGACAGAGAAGATGCCAAAAAGGCCGCCATAGATTGGCTTGCTCAAAATGCACAAAAGTCTCCTTGGAAAGACCTACTCGATGCGGAGAAGCGCACAGAGGACTTAGATGCCCAGGAAGAGCAGGCGGATTGTGCGCAGGCACGCCAAATTCGTTTCCTACGCCTCTGCAAATCGGTGGTGTTGGCGCATAAACTGCTTGCCGGCAACGACGACGTGCTCAAAGAACGCTACCTCAAACTCATCAAGGCAGAGAGCCATAGTTTGTTACCACCCGCACCTGCCTTCACGGAGACCTTAGGCCAAAGGGGCGACTATGCTCTTCTCATCTCCCCTGCTGCGTTGCGGCCTTGTGGCTGTGGCAAGGGTACTACCCATTTGGTGAAAGTATTCTGAGCTTTCGCCTTACAAGGCAGAATGCCCGTTTTTTGCAGACAGATGCCTATTTTGCCTTTCGTGCCTCGTTGTGTAAGGCGATAACGTAGAAGGCCACATCGCGTGCGATCGGCGGAATGGCTATCGTCATCTTTTCTGTGCCCCCCACCGTTAACCGAGTTTCCGATAGCGCCTTACCGGCATGGGTATCCCACCAAACGAGGCGATAGGTTCCAGGTGTTAGCGCAGGCAGTGTAAGTCGCCCATCGGCCGGCTCCGGTTGCGCATCGGCAGGCGCATAGATACCGGAGCGATTGTACACCCACCCCGCCACATAGTCCTTGCCAACGCGTGCCAAACACTGTAGGGCCAAGGCATAGTTCCTGAGAACGATACGGCGTATCTGAACCCAGTCCGACCCTGTGTTCTGCAGAGTCAACGTGTGCTGCCCTGCAGGTAGGTCGAAGGCAAGTGTGCCCTGCTCCTTATCCGGAGTGTAGTCGCTATCCGCTGCGTCAAATTTGCGCGTGACCACCACCTGCCCATCCACGCCAATCTGAATAACAGCACCGGCCTTTGCAACGCGATCAACCTGTACCTCCCCTTTTATAGGCTCCGCACAGTTCACCTGCAGGGCAAGCGGTTCGGGCATCATGTCACGATGGAACTGACCTTGTAAGAAGGAGGGATAGGTTCCGAAAGCGGGAGGAGCGCCTTCCGGGCTTATGGTAAAGGTAGACTGTTTTGCCGGCTCGAACCCGCCGCCCGGGGCGAGCACCAGATCGGCATGTTGTTGGGTCTCTACCGACAGGGTGAGCGACTGAAGCCCCCTCTGCTCCGGCAGCTCAGAGGCGTTCAAAAAAGCGGTAGCGGCCGCATAGTTTCCGTAGAGATCATGTTGTTCTATAACGTCCCATGACCAGTATTCGGGGGAACCGGACGGCCAGCGCATAAGGCCGGCCCAGAGGCCATTGTGTAGCGCCACACCGTTGGGATCGTCTAAAGTTGCCGGCCCAAACTCCCCCACAAAGATCGGTTTGTTCAGCTTTAGGGCTTGCGCAGGCGGGCCGGCAGCCAATGTGGTTAGCGGGTCGGGCGGATAGGAGTGTACTTGGATGTAGTCCATACTTTGCCAAATGGGGCTATCGTAGGGCACATCGGGCGCCGAACTGGTGGTGATGAGATGATGATTGATGTCGTAGCGCCTAAGGAAATCGGCCATTTCACGGTGCCATTGCGCGATGGCGGCATCGTGTTTGTGCTGGTAGGCATCGGTGAACTGCACCTCATTGAAAAGCTCAAATGCCATGATGTTGGGCGAATAGCCCCATCTCGCGAGAATATAGTAGAGCTTCCGCTTTGTAGCCTCAATGGCCTGCGGGTTGGTAAAGAAATCGTCCGGCGCTTGCAGAAAGCCGCCGTTTTTCACATTGTAAGGGTTCTCGTTCCAGTTCGGGTTCACGTTCGAGGAGTACTGCCCGTGATGTTGCAGCACCATCTGAAAGTAGATGCCGTTTTGCTGAGCGGCTTCCACGATCTTATCCCAACGCCGAGCCACATCGAGATCGATATCTCCAGGAGCGATCTTTTTGCCCGGCACCCAATCCAGATTTTGGTTAGCCCAGTGGGTCATCCACACGCGCGACCAGTTTTCGCCGGCCACGTGCATCTTTGCAAAGAGAGCGGGGATATCGGGCAGATTCGGAGAAGGCCATGCCTCATTATTACCCACGGGATAGTAGGTGTTGCCGTTGTCAAAAACGAAGCGTGTGGTATCGGCCGGGTTGATGCGAATGAATCCTGGCTCGGGTGTGCCGGAGACGTTCCATTGTGTGGGGTTCAGGTTCGTTTCATGGGCGATCTGGCCATTTAAGAGCACCTTTTGCACGACATACCGGCCAGGAGCGATGGGTGTATAGCGGGCACGCCAGGTTTGATCTCCATCGTAGAAAGCCGGCACCGAAACGGTGCCCCCATCCGGCCTCTGGAAGACAACCTGCACGTTCACCTTTTCAAAATCGAAGGGGTCGCCGGGCACCTTAGCGAGTTGAAACGAGGTTTCGATCATGGGATAACATCCTTGTCCGGGCAAGAGGCGGGCGGACGTGTTTCGATTTTGCATCGCGATAGGTGTGTTGTAGCCTGGAGCAATGTCGCCACTAAGATTTTGTTGAAGGCCTCCAAAGTCGGCCCCGCCACACCCTGCACACAACGCCACCAGAACGCCGGGGAAAAGCCCGCATAGCCACCAAAACCACCGCCGATTTCGCATTATCCTGCCCTCTCTAAAACATCTCAATGAGACTATCTACCCGATTCGGAGGCAGCACGTGACGCCCCAAAGCGGTAGGTATAAAGCTCTGCCCCCACATGACGTGCCGCAGCCACCATGTGGCGGTACGGCCTGTCGGTTTGTGCCACAAACCCGATGTTATAGTTTTCACCGTCCCACGTTCGCCCCGTTAGCGGCTCATCCACGTATTGGAACCAGTGGCAGCCCACGAAAGCGGGGTTATCGAGCACGCTGTGCACATAGTCAATGAACATCTGCGCGCGCGCCTCCTGGTTCGGCGTGGAGACAAGCCCCGGATGCCACATTCCTCTATCAAGTGCGCCAAAATGGAACTCGCCGATAATGCAGGGACGATTGAGATCGGCCAAATAGCCCCATTGGCTGGCATCCACACGCGGGGCATAGATGTTGAAGCTTATCACGTCGCAGTACTTTGCGGCCTCCTCCACTTCGGCACGGCTGTGCCAGGCGAAACGGCAGCCGAGATAGAGATGGTTGGGATCGTATCGTTTTAACGCCTCCCGAACGGTTTGGAAATACCTATCGGCAAAGGCGCGCACAAACGTCTCGGCGTCTTTGTGCGCCTCCTGGGTAAGCGGCAACGATGCTTTGTAGGGCGCCTCAAGCTGCTGCCAGGAGCCGACATCGGTCTTCCACGCCGCATTGAAGTTAGCGATGTCGCCATACTTCTGTTGCAGTTGATGCAGAAAAGCGCGTTTGGCCGGCGAGTTCGCCGCTTCCTCCTTCAGCGCGCCAATGGCAAGCCCCACGTCCCCATTCGGCCCGGAGTTGGCCCAACTTAGCTCATTGTCTACAAAGTAGCCTACGCACCATGGGGAGTTACGCACACGGGCGGCGAGGTCTTTCATATCACTATCGGCGGCAGCTGCAAAGCGCGGGTCGAAGGGATCGGGCATACGCCCCCAATAGTCGGAGCCGCTGCTCACCGTGGCGAAATCGCCGTGAACACGGCCGGTTGCCACGAAGGGCACCTGTTGGTTTTGATAGAAAACAGGGTCAGACCAGTTTCCTATGGTGTTGAACCCCCAAGAAGGCAGACGCTTTAAGGCCATCTGCTGCCATACCGCTTGGTAATCGGCGCCGTACTTACGATAGAGGTTGGCACGATAAAAGTCGAAAGTCTTGCCCTGCTTGCCTGCCAGCGGCCCCATGTAGGCGCTGCTCTGGCCGTAAAAGGCACCTAGCGGCCCGTTAGGGTCTGGAAGGGCGGCAAACAGCGATTCGCGACCGGTGATAAAGGTAGGGGAGTTCAGCTGCACCACATCTATGCCCAATGAGAAGAATAGGTGCCCCGAAGGCGTCACAAGCATCCATTTGCCGTCGTACTTCGCCGTTCGGAAATAGCCGGTAGCCTCTAGTTTGGGGCCTTGTGCCCATCCGCCGTACGGATCGCGATCGGGCAGGGGTGGATGGGCTTTCAGATCGGCCTCTTCCTCTCTTCGTTGTCGCATCAGGTCGGCATCGCTATGTACTTTGCCCGGCCAGTCGGCCTTAGCATACTGGCCATAGGCGTCCACCACACCCCTGAGGTCCTCTTGTTGCAACGGCAAGGTTTTGAAGGGCGAAAGCAGCAGGGTTTCGTTTTGGTGGGGGCTATGCAAGAACAACTGAAACTGCACTATATGCCCAAAGCTGAAGGGGTTCCCACCGGAGACGCCCAGGGTCACCATGCCGGGTATGGGAGGAAGCCCACGCATTCCGAGGCTCATGGGGTCTGGGCTAAAGCACACGGCAAAGGTCTGGGTTTGGCCGGGCGCGATGCTGCCGTTTGCCGTTCGCGAGTGGTTATAGCCGTCAGCTTCTATCGAGTCGTCTATACGAAAACCGAACGCGATAGGGCGTTTTCCCGGGTTGCGGAGGGTGAAGGAGATAGCCTCCATTCCGCTCCAGTCCAAAGGGTTGGCGGGCTTAAAGAGCACATGGGGCCACTCCGCATTTTTGTGAAAGGTGATGCGCAATGCGGTTTGTCCCTGTTCGGTAACTACCGTACCGTCAGCATCGCTTAGCTGCAAGGGGAGGCCGGAAAAGTGCAGGTCGGTGGCCCCCTGCGCACGCGCCCAAAGCGTTGCAGAGGTACCTAGGAGCAAAAGCAGCGGATAGAGCTTCATGGGCTTTTTCCCATCCTTGAAACGTTTAGTACTATTTTAGCAGAGATTCGGGCGATCCCGCTTGAGGGTAGGCTTAAGGAAGACAGGCGCATAGAGTGAAAGGGACGGTATTTATTTTTGGCATAGCGACTATTTTGAGAGAGATTGAGAATAGATGAGATTAGGGAATTCGTTATGGAGAGACTGTTCGCGAAATTTTTTAGGGCAGCCCTTGACAATTTGCGTAGGCTATGTTATAATGGGAGTTGAGAATACGAATTCACTGAATTCCTATTCTGAGAACCAGTCGGAACCAGAAAATCGTGCCCGGTCTAACCCAATTGGAA
>NZ_DATGLN010000266.1:0-3729 GCF_035294165.1 Chthonomonas sp. | reverse complement strand
CGGTGCCGTTTGGCCGAAGCCAGATGCGGTAGGTCACCTCTTTTTCGCCTTTCACTCCACCACGCAAAATACGACTGGTACCGCTTCGCAGCAGAGAGGTCGGCTTCCTGAGGGTGGGATAGGGGATCGGTTCCCTGAGCGCCACCGTTTTTGTGAGTATTTGCGGGGTTTGGGGTGCGCTCGTGGTAGTATCCGTTTGTCGTGGTGTCGCGTCTCCTGGTCGTGTGGCGCCCACACCGATGGCGAGAGCCAAGACCCCGATCGCGGAGATGCGACGGACAGGCGAGGAATTCGCCAAGAACCTGTCCCTCCTTTCTGTAGGATTTTCCGATGGCCCGAACACCGTTCGGATGCCTTATCTGCGTACCACAGGAAGCGGCACAAAGAGCCGCCTCACTCATGGCTTCAACGAACACCCGGCCAGAAGCCAGATGTTGGCGGGCAGTTTACTATAAACAGCCCCTTTTTGTCAACCCTACCGCATTTTCGCCGGTGTCGTCACGCGCTTCGTTATCCTTCGTTGGGCTTTTCTACCCAAGCAGGATTCGGCATCCCACAATGAGAAATCACATAAAGTTGTGTCGAAAAGGAGAACAGGCGGATCGTGCCTATGCAAGCTTTCTTTCGGCTTTTTAGCAGCGTTGTGGTTCCCTTATGTACCCTTGCGGCTCTTTTACCTCTATCTCATGCATGGGCTGCAAGTGTGCAGGCAAAGCGCGATAGCGACTTTCTAAACTCCATCGGGGTTAATTCGGCCATCTGCTTGCGCGGCGAAAGCCTCGATAAAACCATGGAGTGTGTTCGGTATCTCGGCATTCATTGGATACGAAGCGGCATCGAGGGCAATCCCCCTCTTGATAAGCTTATTTACCTGCATGAGCGTACCGGTGTGCGCTATAGCTGGGGCCTCGGCAGCGGCGGCACCAACATTCCAGAGCTTATTAAAACCGGGGAACAACTCGCCAAAGCCGGCGCCCTTTTGGCCTTTGAAGGGCCCAATGAACCGAACAACTGGGGAATTACCTATCAGGGACAGGTGGGCGGCAGAAATCTGTCGTGGCTGCCGGTGGCGAAACTTCAAAGAGACCTCTACCGCGCGGTAAAGAGCGATCCCCTCTTGAAAAAGTATCCGGTCTGGTCTATCTCCGAAAACGGAGCGGAAACCGATAACGTGGGGTTGCAGTTCCTCACGATCCCCAAGAGAGCTAACACCCTGATGCCTGCCGGCACGAAATATGCCGACTTCGCCAACGTGCATAACTATATCTATCACCCAAACGCCCCCGGCCTGGCCGATAACAAAACGTGGAACGCCGCAGACCCCACCTCCGCCTGTAAGGTAGATGGGCTTTATGTAGAGTATGGCCTGACGTGGGCCCATCACTACCCCGGATATTCCGAGACCCAACTGCTTTCTCTCCCCCGCGTTACCACAGAGACAGGAGCGCTTATCGAAGGGGCGCTTACAGAGGAGGTTCATGCCCTAAACCTGCTTACCATGTATCTAGATCAGTTCAAGCGGGGCTGGAGCTATACCGCCGTCTATCTTCTGCGTGATAGGGTGGACGAGGCGGGAAACCAGAGATTTGGGTTTTACCGGCCGGACTATACACCTAGAAAGGCGGCCCTCTATCTTCATAATCTCACAACGATTCTGGCCGACCCAGGCGCGCTGCATAACCCCGGCAGGCTCGCCTATACTATCCCCAACGAGCCGGTGACGGTGCATGACATGCTGCTACAAAAAAGCAACGGCACCTTCTATCTTGTGGTATGGGATGAACAGATAGAGGGCACAAGTACGGTGAACATACAGTTTAAGGAAAAGGTGCCAGCTATGAAAATCTACGATCCCACCGTCGGCACCGATCCGATACAGACTCTCACCAACGTTCGGAATATTCAATTGACATTAAGCAACCATCCGGTTATCCTAGAAATACCTTCCGCCTCAGTACCTCCTCCTCTTCCTACAGGGAGAGGGGCACCTCGCGGTGAGCGTCCTCGCGGACGGCACCTTTGCGGCCAGCACAGTTCCCGTGATCGTCTCTTTCTCAGGCCGCTGCATCGCCGTGCGCTAGCACCTCCCGAATCGGGGGAAAGGAGGGGATAGGGGGCGAACAAGGGTGGCTTGCGGAATAGACTAGCTCTAGCTCCGTGAGATTGACTGTCTTGACAGCCCTGCCCCTCCCCCTTTAGGGGGAGAGACAACTCAGCGGCCTGTTTTATTCCCTTCATCGCCTATCTCTCTGGCCACTGCATTGCTGTCCGCTAGGACAAAGGAGGGGATAGGGGGCAAGTAAGGTTGTCTACAACACCCATGGAGGTTACAAACACGAACCCAAACAAAGGGGCAAGAGCAACCTCTTGCCCCTTTGCAAAACCCCTACAACCTAAGGGGAACTTGGCACACTACCCCCACCAGAAGGACTGCCCCCACCCATGTTCAAATGGGGACGAGGACGATTGGGATTGGCCGGTAAAAGCTGAGGGGGATTTGGTGGCTTGCCCGTAGGCTGGGGGTTGCCTTCATCATTTGGCGAATGACATCCTCCCAAGCCGCTAAGCACTAACAGGCACAACCAGCCGCCTAATAGCCCCTTAGACAGACGACCCCTCTTTTTAAAAACGCTCGCTTTTAGCCCCATCTCTAGTAGCTCGGATCCCATTCATAGGCGTTGGTGTCTATCACTTTAGCGTTGCCGCTGCCATCGGGCTGGAAGTTGGTGCCGGCTACTAAAGCCCCCACCTTCTGGTATTTGGAGTGGCCGTCCACAAAGGCCACATTGGCCCCACCTTGGGGAATGACCCCCGATTGATAACCCGTGCTGTTATGGCGGAATGAAGCCCCACCGTAGCCAGGAAAATCATAGTACTTTGTATAGTCATTCGCCTGTCCTGTCCAGCCGTTGCTGTAGGAGTCGCAGTCGGTGTTGGCGTAGGCGTAGCAGTTGATGGGCGGGTCTACCGTGGTGCCTACGGGTACCCACACGTATTGATGGTCGGCGGTGGCATAGTCTACGCCCACCGAATCCAAGAACAACACCACTTGAGCGGGTCGGTTAACGGCGGCGAATTTAAGGGGTATCCACAGGTCGTTGCCGTAGGGATCGGAGCCGGCATAGCGAGAGAGATAGCCATAGTTGAGGCCATAGCCGCCATAGAGGAGGGAGCGGTTGTTGCCGCTCATCACGAAGCTGAGTTGGGCTTCATCGGGGCAGACGGTGAGGAACTTGTTTTTGACGTAGGGCTGGATGAGGGCCGTCCAGGGGCTATAGTTACGGTAGACGGTGCCGTTATCGCGCAGGAGCGGTTCTTGAAAGGCCACGAAGGGCACGAAGGTCTCGTCATAGTCCTGACCATACATGAGGATGGCGGTGGTCAGTTGCTTAGAGTTGCTAAGACAGGCGGTTTTGCGGGCTTGTTCCCGTGCTTGAGCGAAGACGGGGAACAGAATGGCTGCGAGTATCGCAATTATTGCGATAACTACGAGAAGCTCGATGAGGGTAAACCCTCGCACACCGTTTTCCACCCGCGCAGGGCGATAAGCGAACTTCGATTTCATCTAAGTTTGCCTCCTAAGATTTGGGATTTGGTTTTTTGACCGGTTTGCGCGAAAGGTTCCTTATGGTTCAGGAACCTAAAAGCCTCATCTCCTCCGGTATGGGGAGAGGCATGGAACGCACGACATCTGTGTGAAGGTATCCGTCCTCGGTAGGCCGCTACGGT
>NZ_DATGLN010000265.1:0-1850 GCF_035294165.1 Chthonomonas sp. | reverse complement strand
ACGGTTTTGCTATCGGCGAACGGCGATATCTCAATGCTGCCGGGGTCAAGATAGATATGGGCTGCGTTGCGTGCCTTCCACGAAAGCGTTACCGAATCGCCGGGATGCACCACGGTGGTGTCGGCCGTGAAGCTCCGAATGACGGGTTTGGGTGGGGCTGGAGGTGGAAGCACCTTAATTTGCACGGTGCGTTCATCGGTTCCCCCGCGCCCGTCGGCATGGAGCGTGTAGTAAACGGTGGTGGGGGTTTTCACTAGGTCGGCTATCACGGGCATATTGCCGCTCAGGGTGTGAGGCGGCGTATCGAAGATGGGGGTTCCGTTAATCCCTACGCGATGTTGCAGCGTAAAGCGGAGGCGATCCCCCTGCGCGTTCCAAGACAGCGTGATGGTTTGGCCGGACTGGACGGTATCGGGGTTCGCAGTAAACGCCAGAATCTTGGTAGGAGGGGGCGGAGTGGGACGAAAAAGAAAGATGCCGGTTGCGGCCACCACGATGAGGGCAAGCACTAGAGCCGGCAAAGGCGAAATAAGGGCATGTCGCTCGATCTGCCCCTGGGTTTTCGTAGAGATATAGGGGTCGTCGGCCACACGGGCAGAAACCGAAAAGCCATAAAGGCGCGGGTTCCCAACGAAGGAGAGCGATTTTGGACGCGCAGCAAGTAGGATGGTCTCCGACTGACCGGGTTTGAGGGTAACGCGATCTACATCAAACTCATAGGCGCACTCATCATCGGGGTCGCTGGCATGAAGTTCAAGGGTGCGTTCCACATTGCCCAGGTTGGAAAGGGTTACTTCAAAATCTTGGAGCGGATGGAAAAAGGTGGAAACGGCTCGACGGGGTTCAAGCTCTATTTCGAGTCGGTCGAAGGGCTTTACGAAAAGCATCGCCTGCGCCTCGGCGCTCTCTCCGGTCTCCATGGCCTTTACACGCACGATGAAAGGATAGGAGCCGGCCCGATTTTCGCTGGAGCGGGCGACCTTAAAATTGATTCGGGCTTGTGCTTGCTCGCCAGAGGCCAAATTGAAAGCCGGTACCGGAATGTTGTACCACTCTATATCAAGCCCCTCGATCTCTAGGAGCAGACGGTCGGGGATTTCTTGACGATTGGTAATCACGACATCGAGGCGCGCGATGCCGCCCGGCTCAATAGAGACATCCGGCTCTACGAGGGCTATCCCTATCTTTTGTGCATCCGAAACCGTTGAGGACATGAACCCTCACCGTGTCCTTTCCTATAGCCACGCTTAGGCCACGGCCTTTCAACGCCCTGGTCGCGGCGATACCTCTTAAACTTTACCGAGAACAAACTCGTTTCCCCAAGCCCAGACGACCGGAGAAAGCAATCCACCCGTATGGGTATTATAATCATCAAACCAAACATTTGTCAATGAAAGACCTATGCCCTAAGCGAGTAGAGAAGCGCTTAACAACATGGGTGAGACTTTTGAGAACCCAAAAACCGCTTGTGGAATCGGAAAACCACCCAAAAAAGAATACAATATATCGTATCTTCAGAGATGGAGCATCTTGTTTGAAACGACGCGAGTTGATTGGCCTTAGTCTTATAAGCACGATCTCTTGGCTAACGGGCGGGTGCCGGCCCTCGCTTCCTTCTGCCGCATCCCGCACTACAGATATACCGCACCCCGATTCTCCCGATCTACCTGCCTCTCCTCGGTTTCGGGATGTCGCTGCCGAAGTAGGGTTAGATTACCGTTGGGTTATCCCCGGCCCTCGCCCCCTCAACATCCTTCAAACCATCGGCAACGGATGCGCCTTCCTCGACTTCGATAACGATGGCAACCTCGATATCCTCCTCGTAGGCCCCACGCTCGCCCTCTTCCACA
>NZ_DATGLN010000264.1:0-4746 GCF_035294165.1 Chthonomonas sp. | reverse complement strand
ATTCGAGCGACGGTAGATGCGAATGGGTGTGTTCACCGGAGTGATAGTGCGGGTGCGAGTGGACGATATTGCCGTGCCGATGCATATGTTCATGAACGAGGTTCACACGGTAGAGGAGGTCGAGGTTGTCAAAAAGCTGGGCGGCGGGGATATCCGCTGCAAGCGTATGGTCTTCGGCCATAATAAGAGCGCGCTGAGCGATCTCCGGAACGAGATGGAGGTCGTGGGTGCTTATGATCAGGGTTTTACCGGCCTGATGAAGCGCATGAAGCAGTTCCAAAAACCTCACTTGAGATCGCGGATCGAGGCCGGTGGTCGGCTCGTCCAGCAGAAGCACGTCGGGGTTGGTGGCCAAAACGCAACCTAGGGCGACACGTCGCTTCTCTCCGTGAGATAGGAGAAAAGGAGGACGATCCAGCAGCGACGCCACGTTAACAAGGTGCGCCACATCGTGCACACGCTGTAAAACCTCCTCAGGCGGCAGACCAAGATGAAGCGGCCCGAAAGCCAGCTCCTCGCGCACGGTGGCCGAGAACAGTTGGGCGTCGGCGTTTTGAAACACGAAGCCCACGCGCCGTCGAAACCTATGGGCATTACGCTCCACGTTGAGAAAGGTTTCGGTTAGCGGCTCGCCAAAGGCAAGCACTTCACCCTCTTGTGCAAAAAGCAGCCCTCCAAGCAGTTTTAGAAGGGTAGACTTCCCGCAGCCATTGGCGCCCAGTATCGCCACGCTTTCCCCTGTACGTAACTCTACAGAGATGTTTGAAAGCGCCGGGGTCTCCGGGTTGTAGCGATAGCTCACCTGTTTCAAAACAAACACGTTGGCCAGCGAAGAGGCGAGGGAAGATGGTGTCTCACGTCGTTCCATTAAAAGCGACGCCCTCCTAGAAAAGTAAAGCCCATAACCAAGAATACGGCCAGAAGAAACAGGATGTCGGCGAAACGCCAACGCAAAGTGTGCAGTACACGCACTTCACCGGTATAGCCTCGTGCGATCATGGCATCGTGTACTTCATCGGACAGATAGAGAGTTTTCGCAAAAAGCGTTCCGATGCTCACCCCAGCAAACCGACGCGCCTCGGCATCTTCTACGCGGCCGACCTGACGGCTTCTTCGGGCTGTAAACATCTCATCGGCGGTCTGCATCAGCACGGCGAGGTAACGATGGGCCATCCCTAAAACCTGCACAAAGATTCGCGGCGCCTTTAGGCACTGCATGGCATAGAGTAAGTCACGCCAACGGGTGGTAAGCGGCAGAAGCGCGGCGAAAGAGACGGCGGCACCCACTCGCAGTACCAGCAACATCACACTTTGCATTCCGGAGGTGGTGAGGCAGAGGAATGGATGATGCCACAGCACCAACAGAGCGCGTCCCGGTGTTACGATGTTGAGGGCCGACGGCAAGGCTACGAGCAGCACGAAGACCGGGGCCGTAAGCCAGACCCGTTTAAGGAAGGTGGGGAGGGAAATGCGAGAGGTGTGCGCCAAAACGAGGGCAAATAGGGTTAGCCCTACAAGAGGTACGAAATGCGTTTGGAGTGTTGCCAAGACGGCCAGCAGCAGCAACCCAATGAGACGGGCACGAGGATCGAACTGCTGCAAAAAGCCTTTACGCGCGGCGCTCTCCTCTGCTCGAAGGGTTATTGTGGCACCGGCAGCAAGCTCGGCGAGGGTTCGTTCCAAAAAAGGCGAACTTTTGCGTTCTGTACCATTCTCTGCAGCCTTTGGTTGGGTGGAGTTTGTTGTGAGCCACGGCGGTAGCGAGGATGAACCCGTTAAGGAGCATGAGGGCGAGATAGGCTGGCGTTGGCGCTGCTCCTCGTGGCGCATCCAGAGACGGCCGGTTAACAGAAGAAGTCCCGCTATGGCGGTGGTGCCCAAGAAGCCGGCGGCGATATAGCCCCAGATGTTCATGCCGGTCTCCGGCTGAGCGTAATCGGGTAAAAGTCCGTGGTAGCCTTTTTCGAACCGTGCCATGCCCGGCGGCACATAGCCTGGCCTTCGCAACAGATGTTCTATCTGCGTTTTAATATCCTGTGCGCCCCACTCTCCAAAAGCGCTTCCGTTCGCTAAAAGTCCTAGAGGAGAGAGCAGAACCATCAATAACAGGATAATAACCGCCCATCGCGTCTGCAGACCGCTACGCGCTAAGGCGCTATCTCCCGTGTTGTAAAGAGGATGACCGGCAATTTGCAGGTAGCGGACGGCAAACGTGGTGACGACGGCTTCCGCCGGACCGGCTACCAGGAGGTGCGCCGCCAGCATGGCTGGCACGGAGATGTCGAGGCCAAAGGGAAAATAGAGTGCACGCCCGTCTGGAGTATGAAAAAGAAGCGGTTGCAGACCCAGCAAAACGCCCACTACCGCTGCAGCTGCGTTGATGCCACAGTAGGCGCCCAATCCGGCACAGATGGCGCGCCAGAGAGCGTTGCTTGGCGAGCGCCCGGCCAGCAGCCGATAGACGAAATAGCCCACAAAAGGCAATACGAAGGCCATGGTAAAGCAGTTGGCCCCATAGGCCAACAGGCCGCCATCACCGAACAGAAGCGCTTGAATGGCCAAGGCCACAGAGACCCCAATGCAGGCTGCCCAAGGCCCTAGCATTACCGCAAGCAGGGTGCCAGCTACCGGATGCGCCGTTGTCCCCCCAGGCGCAGGCACATTAAACAGCATCACCGTAAAGCTAAACGCTGCCCCTAGTGCGAGCAGCGGTGTTTGACGTAGCCCCACTTCCTTTCGCACGCGCCTGCCGGCGGTTACCCAAACGGGCACCATCGCCGCGGCCATCACAGCACATGTGGATGGGCTAATCACCCCATCGGGAATATGCATTGTGGCGCACCTCTTCTCCCAACCTTACCGTTCATGTTACTCCCAAACGCCTGAGGTTGTCTAGAGCTGCCCTTGGCGCGCTTCTGCGGCTTTTATTTCGTTTGGTCAGATTTTCCACTCCGCTCCTCCGAGTAGAGAGGAGAGACCAATAGGTGAACTCCCGGTTTCATCTGACTAACCATTCTTGGTTGACCCCTCCAAAATCTGAGCGTTTAAAGTGTGCAAACTTGCTTGCGCTTTGTTAAGGGAGATGCTTACTTCCCTAGCTTAGCTTACTTTGCTAACTTGCTTTAAAACTGGAAACTAATCATAACCGCCCCCTTTCTCCCGAATCGGGGGAAAGGCCTGGATAGGGGGCGAACAAGATGGGCTTGCGGAATAGACTAGCTCTAGCTCCGTGAGATTGACAGCTTCTGCAGCCCTCACCCCCCCGCCCCTCTCCCAATTTGGGAGAGGGGAGACCAATAAGCCACCTCTCGGTCTTCTTTGATAATTGACTCTAGAATAGCAGAGTAAACCATCTATCTGCGATAAGGAAAATGAAAGGAGAGGCCGAATACATTTCGGCCTCTCCTTCCTAATTCGCCAGCGGTTATTTCCCTCCACCGGCAATAGGGGGCCTTCGTGGCGGCAGGTGCTCGCGTGCCATATAGGAGTTGTCCGGGCCGGAGGGCGTACGTAGGAAGTAGAACAGCGCTCCTGCCGCAATCAAAACCGCAAGCACAACGAGAACCACCGCCACAATCGGACTTACCTGCTTTTTCATTGACCACTCCTCATCCACGCTCAACTACTGGCTAATGGTGAAGTAGTAGAGGTGGGTTCTATCGGGTGTGAGCTTCAGCAGCGCAGGCCCCTTCATGGCCTTGGCATGCCCGTCGAGGAAGGAGACATTGGCTAACCCCTGCTCAAAGTCACGCGTGTTTGGATTGTTGACATTACAAGTATTCACCGGCTTTCCATTGTGCAGCGGGTTAGGCCCAAAGAACGTCCAAGTATATGGGTTACCATTGTTATCAGTATAGGCACCGCACCAGCCGATACCTTGGGGAGCGATACTCGGAAAAGTAAAGTGCCAAGCATCGAAGTTGCCGGCATCGTAGAGGAAGGCGTACTCCGCCGGGCGGGCCACGCCGGCTAAAGTAACACTTGGTACAGGGCGTGCCATCGCAGTACCTGTCCAGAATCCTCCAAGATCCGCAGCTCCTGCTACCCCATCATATTGAGTGCCTGGCGGGACAAAGCTATTGATCCACTGCTTATTTCTCGTGATCCAGCTAGAGAAGTTGCCTCCTGTTAGCATATTCATGGTAGCAATATTTCCCATAATGCCATAGGAGGTGATATAGTCGAAATACTGATGCGGGCCGGGTTGACCCCAGTAGATGGTGGTTCCGTGGTAGAAACCGTCGGGGTCAAAGAGAAGCTGGTAGTTCTTGATGTAGGGCTGGGTGGTATCCTGCCAGGTGACGAAGCTATAGCCTGTCGAGTTATCCCCTGGATTGGAGCCGCACAGCAGGGGAATCGTCTCGTCGTAATCCTGCATGTACATCTGGACGCCCGTGTTAAGCTGCTTAATGTTAGAGAGACACACGGTTTTGCGGGCTTGTTCCCGTGCTTGAGCGAAGACGGGGAACAGAATGGCCGCGAGTATCGCAATTATTGCGATAACTACGAGAAGCTCGATGAGGGTAAACCCTCGCACACCGTTTTCCACCCGCGCAGGGCGATAAGCGAACTTCGATTTCATCTAAGTTTGCCTCCTAAGATTTTGGATTTGGTTTTTTGACCGGTTTGCGCGAAAGGTTCCTTATGGTTCAGGAACCTAAAAGCCTCATCTCCTCCGGTATGGGGAGAGGCATGGAACGCACGACATCTGTGTGAAGGTATCCGTCCTCGGTAGGCCGCTACGGT
>NZ_DATGLN010000263.1:0-1104 GCF_035294165.1 Chthonomonas sp. | reverse complement strand
GTCTACCTCTTTTCCTATCGCCAGCTAGGCTCTCAGGCTAAAGCGCTTCTCTTTGCGCTGGCCTACCTCCTCTACCCGGCCATGCAGTGGGCAAACTTCCTGGAGTTTCATCCGGAAACTCTTGCCACCCCCCTTTTGCTTGGTGCCCTCTATGCGCAGCAGATAGAGCGTTGGCCTCTCTTTTTCGGCCTTCTCGGTCTCTCTGCCACCACGAAAGAGGTCGCCGGTTTGGCTATCATCCCACTAGGCCTCTACCTACTAGTGCGCGGCCGGCGCAAAGCGGGCTTGGCCACAATGGGCTTAGGAGTTCTAAGCCTTATTATCGCCTTTGCCGCAGTGCGTCACTTTAACGAAGGGCACCCGTCGGCCTACATCTACTATTTCAGTCGCTACGGGCATACCCCATTGGAGGTTATCGGCTATTTTTTGCTGCACCCATGGCTTCTGGTTCAAAGCCTCTACAGTCCCATGACTCGAGGCTTCTTCAGCGAACTCTTGTCACCGCTCTGTTTTTTGTCACTTCTAGCCCCCGAGCTTTGTGTCCTGGCACTGCCCTCGTTTTGGGTTTATCTGTTCGCACAGAGGACAGGCTACTATCCTTTAGCTCCGGCCTCTATTGTCGGGCACTACACCACCTACGGCATTCCCTTTATTTTCGATGCGGCCGTGGTGGGGTACGCCCGTTGGGAGCGATGGGGCCATGTTTGGCTTAGTCGCACGATGCTGGTGGGGCTTGGGCTAACAGCGCTTCTCGCTACCCGGCATGGACCCCTTTTCGGAAGCGCCAGAATGGAGACCTACCCTCCCCTGCCACGAACGCGAGCCGAGGCGCTTCATCGGCTACTGGCACGCATTCCAAAGCAACCTTCAAGCCCATTACCAGAGGCCTCAAAAAATCGCAAATTTTTATCGGGTAAAGCGCTCTTCCCCTCTATCTCGGCGCAGGGAGAACTGTTGGCGGCCCTTGCCGATAGACCCTATCTCTATACCTTCCCTAATCCCTTTACTCACTTAAGCTGGGGCGGCACGCCCCAAGCACTGGAACAGCAGACGCAAACCAGCTACTACCGATGGCCGCCGGTGCCGAGCGAATACAAAACCCTT
>NZ_DATGLN010000262.1:0-11419 GCF_035294165.1 Chthonomonas sp. | reverse complement strand
GGTGCGCGTCTATTGGCGGTTGATTTTGTTGATCGTCGTCTTGACGCTGTGCACCTCCGCGTTGAGTTTACCTCCGCCTTATCTCATTAAGCTGCTGACGGATAGCCTTACGCAGAAGGCACTTCGCGAGCATCTCCCCGTCCATTTAGCTGCCATCTTCTTCGCGTTTGTGGGGGTCGCCGCCGGAAGTGCCTTCGTTGGTTACTGGCTTACCTATTGCATCACGCTGCTGGGGCAACGTTTCAAGCTGGACATGCGGAGGAAACTCTATGCGCATATGCAGACCCTCTCGCTGGGTTTTTTTGAACGCAGCCAGACCGGCAAGCTAATGTCCAACATCACCAACGATGTGGCCTCGCTCGACCAGTTGTTGAGCGGTGGGTTCGTTAACATTCTGCAAGATAGTGTAACGCTTATTGCGGTTTTATTCATTATCTTCTCGCTCAACTGGAAGCTTGCCTTAGTGGCACTTTCGGTATACCCCATCTATATTGCCAACTACCTCATCTTCATTGGGCGCATTAAGCAAACAAGCTATGAGGTGCGAGAGCAAAGGGAGATCATCTACGGCGACCTTCAGGAGAAGCTGGCGGGCGTGCAGGTGGTGAAATCCTATGCCCGTGAGCGTTACGAGGTGCGACAATTTGCCGGTGAAACGCGCAATCTGCTGCATCTAAACCTGCGTGCCTCCGTTCTCAGTACCGCCCTCTGGACGCTGGCCGAGTTTATAGGCGCCATCGGCACGGCTTTGCTGATCTGGTATGGGGGCAAACTGGTTATTGAGGGCAAGCTAACGCCCGGAAGTCTCATCGCGTTTTATGGCTACATTGGGGGGTACTTATACCAGCCGACATTGCGCATGATCCAGCTCAATGACCAGATCGCGCGCACCAATGCGGCCTTATGGCGCATCTTTCGCACCCTCGATACAAAGCCCAACGTTACCGATAAGCCGAACGCCATTCCTCTTCCACCCATTCGCGGCGATGTACGCTACGAAAATGTTTGGTTCGAGTATGAGCCAGGTCAGCCCGTGATCAAGGGGGTTAATCTCGATGTGAAAGCGGGTGAAGTAGTTGCCTTGGTGGGACCATCCGGATCGGGGAAAACCACCATGGTGAACCTGCTTCAGCGCCATTACGATGTTACCGATGGGCGCATCACCATTGACGGGTACGACCTGCGGGATGTGCAGCTTAAATCGTTGCGTCGGCAGATAGGGGTGGTCATTCAAGAGACCATGCTGTTCAACACCACCATCCGCGAGAACATTCGTTATGGCAAGCTCGATGCAACCGACGAGGAGGTAGAGGCGGCTGCCCGGGCGGCCAACATCGCGCACGTCATCGAGGCCATGCCTCGTGGCTACGACACCCGTTTGGGGGAGGATGGCGTAAAGCTGTCGGGAGGCGAGAAGCAACGAATCGCCATTGCCAGAGCCTTATTGGCCGACCCGCGAATCCTCATTTTAGATGAGGCGACTTCAGCCCTCGATTCGGAGACGGAAGCGCTCATCCAAGAGGCGCTGGAGCGTTTGATGAAAGGACGAACCTGTTTTGTGATCGCCCATCGCCTGTCCACCATCGTCAAGGCGGATAAGATCGTGGTTATGGAGAAGGGAGTTATTCGCGAGATGGGCAACCACAACGAACTTCTGGCGTTGGGGGGCATCTATGCGAGCCTTTTCCATCAACAGTTTAAGGTAGCTTTGGAGTCGGGAGCGTAGCGTCATGGAACTGTTTCGTCGGTTGCTGGGCTATTTACGACCCTATCGCAAAA
Source organism: Chthonomonas sp. (assembly GCF_035294165.1). Lineage (GTDB taxonomy): Bacteria > Armatimonadota > Chthonomonadetes > Chthonomonadales > Chthonomonadaceae > Chthonomonas. The sequence continues at coordinate 9,640 of NZ_DATGLN010000262.1, read as the reverse complement.
AGGTGGCGCTTGCCGTTCTCCTGTTGCTGATCATCACCTTTACGCCCATTGTGTTGCCACGTATCATCGGATACACCATTGATGTGGTGATTCCCCACAAAAACTACCGGGCGCTGGTATGGATTTTCTGGGCGATAGTGGGGCTTTATGCGCTGCGTGGAATCGTGTCGTTCTGGCTAAACTACACCATAGGGTGGTTGGGGCAGCGGGTCGTTTTTGACCTTCGTTTCGAGAGCTATCGGCATCTCAATCGTCTCTCTCTTTCCTACTACGACACCCGCCAAACGGGCAAAATCATGGCGCGTCTGATGGGCGATATTGACTTCATCCAACAGATGATCTCCGGTGGGTTCGTTACGTTCATGGCCGATATGCTCAGCGTCATCGCTATTTTGGTGGTTCTCTTTACCATGCAGTGGCGCCTTACGCTTTTGGCGTTAGCGGGCATCCCCTTCTATGTGGCCAACTACAAATACTTTATCCGCTACATTCGCCCGCTAAGCATCGAACTGCGAGAAAAGTGGGATGCCATGCTCGGAGCACTGCAGGAAAAGCTTGCCGGAATTATGGTCGTCAAAGCGTTTGCCCGCGAAGAGTACGAGACAGAGCGCTTCATGCAGACGGTGAAGGAGAACTTCGACCTCGGCATGAAGCAGATGAAGCTTAATCGGCGACTTGGCGCCATTGCCCAAGTCATACGAGCGACCTTTACCGGCGCGGTGCTTTGGTATGGTGGGGTTTTGATTCTGCACCATCGCATGGAGATAGGGGCTTTGTTGGCCTTTAATGCGCTCCTCAACCAGCTTTATGACCCTGCCGTGCGCATTGTGGACTTCAACGTGACGGTGCAGTGGACTATTGCGGCCATGGAACGGGTTTTCGAGACGCTAGATACCCGGCCGGAAATAACCGATGCGCCCGATGCCAGGCCGCTTACCAATATGCGCGGCGAGGTGGAGTTCGACCATGTTACCTTTGGATACGAGCGCGACCACCCCGTTCTGCACGATATCTGCCTGAAAGTGGCGCCCGGAGAGGTTGTGGCCATTGTAGGGCCTTCTGGCTCCGGAAAAACAACATTGGTTAACCTTATCGCACGTTTTTACGAGGTTCCTCCGGGGCACGGCGCCATTCGCATTGACGGTGTGGACATACGGAAGGTTAAGCTCGAATCGATACGAAGGCAGATAAGCATCGTGAGCCAAGAGAGCTTGCTGTTCTCAGTGTCCCTTAAGGAGAACATCAAGTACGGCTATCACGATGCCACCGATTGGCAGATCATGCAGGCGGCAAAAATGGCCGATCTGCACGAGTTCATTCTCACGCTGCCTCAGGCCTACGACACAAAGATCGGCGAGGAGGGCATTAAGCTTTCCGTAGGGCAGAAGCAACGCATGGCCATTGCACGGGCCGCGCTTACCAATCCACGCATTCTCATTCTGGATGATGCCACTTCGGCCCTAGATAGCAAGACAGAGGCCAACGTCCAGGCCGCTCTGGAGCGCCTGATGAAGGGGAGAACGAGCTTCGTCATCACTCACCGGCTTTCTACCATCATGAACGCCGACAAGATCGTGGTGCTCGATCAGGGGCGCATTGTGGATATCGGGACACATGCGGAGTTGGTTAGCCGGCCTGGGGTGTACCAAAATCTCTATAACGAGCAGTTCCGCGCCGCCCATGAACAAGATTCAGGCATACAGGCTTTGTTGGCCTAGCAGGTTGTTTGGGGCAGCTTTGTTAAAGCTGCCCCAACGGCTTTAGAGGATGGGAAGCCATACGGTCATCGGGCCGGCCTCTCGGTTTGCCCAAGCATAGTAAGGGATGGCCGTGATCGCTACAGGATGCGATGTTTCATAGGACCGATAAGGGGCATACAGCTTCCCTGCCCACCGCTCTCTGTTCAATGCTACTCCCCGACCGGTCAACACCGTTACCCCGTTAAGCAGATCGGAACGATGTTCCGGCGTAAAAGTTGTCTCATGGGTAAGCAGAATATCCCATGGGTCTGTGTTGGGATGATCGCTCTGTTCCAGGCAGTAGACGACCGGCCCTCGCGTGAGCGCCACTTTTTGATAGTGATTCTGCACATGGGGATGGCTTTGAGTCCACTCTATAGGCATAGGCAGCTCCAAACGGATCGTTGCAGGGGCGCCGTTTATGGCCACTTTCGCGTAGCTGCCGGAGGATGGAAGGGCGGTTTCGGCGGAAGCATCTCCGTTGCAGAGAAGGGTAGCTTCTTTTGCCCATTGGGGAACGCGTAGGAAGAGAGTTGTCGTGTGTGCGGGGGCGCTCAACAACTCGATTTCGATAAGCCCCTCCCAAGGATAGTGTGTGTTCACCCGTAGGTGGACGTCTCCTTCTGGGGTTGGAAAGTGGATTTCGCCTTGTGCGTAGAGGTGAAGATAGAGTTGGTTTTGTTGATCTGTGCTGGCGAAGTAGCCGGGTAAAGAGGCCAGCATGCGCGCGATGTTGGGGGGACAGCAGGCGCAGCCGAACCATTTTTGACGCCGATGACCGCCTCGGTCGGCAAGAGGATTCGGGTAGAAATAGTGCTCGCCGTCGAGCGAGATGCCGGAGAGAACTCCGTTGTAGAGGGCGCGTTCCATGATGTCGGCATAGATGGGGTTGCCTTTGAGATGGAGCAGGCGATAGCACCACATAACGAGGGCGATATTGGCGCAGGTTTCTGCATAGGCCCGATCGTCGGGCAGCTCATAAGGGGCACCAAAGGCCTCTCCTTCGTAGCGGGAACCTACTCCGCCGGTGATATAGAGTTTGTGCTGTACGAGGTCTTGCCAGAGGGCATCGAGGGCGGCGAGATAGGCTTGATCGCCTGTTTCAAGCGCAATATCGGTTGCCCCTGAAGCTAAATAGAGATGGCGGACGGCGTGCCCGACGAACTCCCTCTGTTCCACAAAGGGCACGTGGTCTTGATGGTAAGGGCTGCCACCTAGAACCCCTCTGCCACGAGCCTCGACCATGCATTTGGCGAGTTCGAGGTAACGTGCATCCCCGGTTGTGCGCGCAAGCTCCACAAGCGCCATTTCGGCTTCGGGGTGTCCACAAGCTCCTGGCTGACCGTTTGGGCCAAACTTAGCGTAGAGCAGGTCGGCATAACGCCTAGCAACATCGAGAAGGTTGGTTCGGCCGGTGGCGCGGTAGTGGGCTACGGCGGCTTGAAAGAGATGGCCGGCGCAGTAGATTTCGTGCATGTCGCGGAGATTGGCGAAGCGGTCTTTGGCACGGTCGAACATGAAGTAGGTGTTGAGGTAGCCATCGGGCTGTTGTGCGGCGGCGATTTCGGCGATGATGGCCTCCATCTGAGCTTCGAGGTTAGCATCCGGCTCGTAACCGATGGCGTAGGCGATAGCTTCAAGAAGCTTATAGACGTCGGAGTCGTTGAAGTAGATTCCTTGGAAATCGATCTGTTTTTTGCCGGAGGCACGGCGAAAGTTATCTATACGTCCGGTCTCTTCGCATCGTTGGATTTGAGAGGGAAGCGTTACCGAACGATTGGTTTGCAGGCGCGGTGCCCAGAATCGGTCCTTCAACCGAACCGCCTGCAGAGGCAAGGGCTGCATAGAGGCGAAAGGGCTTTGAGCGAGGGCGATCACAGGCCCTCGAGGCTGAGCCGACATGGTTTGTCTCCCGTTAAGATGCAAAGTTGGAAAAATTTGTCTCAAAGGCTTCATTGTTGAGGTGCCTTTTTATCTATACTTCGGCGGAGATGCGCCCGATTCCTACACCGGTGCTATGAGCGAAGCCCTGGTAGAAAGTCCTCTTCAAACAGGCTTGCCTGAAGGGAATCGCCTGACGGTTTTTGGCGAAATGCTCTCTGTCGTTCAACCAGTTTTGCTATAAATCGCTCATCTACATCGGTTACGTGTTGGGCGAGGAGGTGAAGATCGAGTAGGTTGAGGAGTTCCGCGGTTATCGGGCGTTTTTCATCCCAAAAGGTCAGGGAGGAAAAAAACTCCCGTGCCGGCTCGGATTGCAGTAGGGTGTGAAGAGTACGACACTCCGCTTCGGTGTCGCAAGGAAAGAAGTAGCAAGTATCGTCGAATACAACAGGACGATTATCGTGAGGAGAAACGGGAACGAAATGGAGCTTTTTATACAGGCCGGATATGGCTACTTTCCATGGTGTAAAGGAGTAGGGGCCTAATCCGAAAAGGGAAAAGCGAGGACGCAGACGATAGATGCTGCTCTTTCTTGCGTCTAGAAGGTGGGCGTGTGCAAGAAGGTAGTTCCAGGCTTTAGGGGCGCTAATGCTCAGTTGAACCGGATCGTCGGCAAGGGACCGATGCGGAATAAAGAGCCATCGGCTAGGCTCCTTATGGTTGGCGAGATCAGAGCTTTTTAGAAGGGGGAAGAGGTGTTCTGGTTCGATATCTACGGTTTCCCCTAACTTGTTGATGAAATGCCCCTCGTGTGTGCGCAGTTCAAAGACGCTGGCGCAGTCGTGTTTGATGCCCGAGCGCCAGCCAGATGGGCATTTAGCACGCAGGTGTTGCCACTTTTCGTAGGTGGGAATGTCGGCGATAATAAGATTATCGCGTAGGCCGCAGATGCGCTCTAGTCGCTCCGCATCAAGGGAGGAGAACACTCTCCATTCTTTAGAACGGCCTTTTGGGGCTAGTTCTAAAAACAGAAGGCAAGCCGAAACAGAGATTCCAAAGGATTCCAAAGACCTTCTGTGCATCGAGAAGATAAACTTCCGCCGAGGCCACGGGCAGCTCTTGTTGGAGAGCGTACCTAAGCACTTTACGCGCTACCACCGTTTTGCACAGCATGGCAATAATGGCATATTTGTTTGTAAGACATTCAACGCATCGGCGCAAAATCCACTCGGAGATATCGAAGTTGCTCTTGCCGGTTAGGGCATGAATACCGGCAAAATTATCCCGATTCTGCTTAGGAGGTAAATTGTTGATGTTGTAGATTCCAAGCTCCGAATTGGTGACCCAAGGTGGGTTGCCGATAACCAAAATCGGCTCGGGAAGACGTTCGACAATATCTTGCCAGGGTACGGTAAAGAAGTCTGCTTGCTGAATCTCGAATGGAACCTTCCACGCACGTAATCGGCGCCGCGTTTTCTCCACATAGTTCGGGTGAATGTCGGCATCGAATACATACTGAAGATGCGCGAATGTCTCCAAAGAGGCTTGTAGAAAGGCGCCTTCTCCGCAGGTGGGTTCAAGAACGGTGGCGGGTTCCAAGCCTTTTCGTGCGAGGCAATGGCAAACCTTCCGCGCGAGGGCTAGAGGCGTTTGGAAATCGCCAAATACAATTTTGTGGCTGGTGTTCTCCATATGAATGCTATTTTAGCCTTTCGATTTCGGGAAGGGTCCCGGCCAGGTCTATGAGACGACCGAACTGTAGTCTCCACTGGAGTGCGTTCGAGATGGTGAGGTAGCCGAGCTGAGGAGGGTTTTGAAGTACTTCCTCTGCAAGCTGTGAGGCCTCTGAGTCGTTGAGTGGTAAACGTCGTTTCTCAAAAATGTCAAAATATCGTCTTTATTGCCCCGGTTTTTAAGTATCTCTAGCAATCCAGAAGTTGTTTGGTAGTCGCCAGTTCTCTCTTTGTTGAAGAAAATAACAGAGATTATATTCTGGCGCCCCACTTTATCCACATCCACCTTTTCATACACAAAGATAAGGAGGGAATAGTCAAGTCCATAGACTTTTTCTCTGGCTGAGCGGTATGGACAAGAAGATTGTGGTTGCTTGATGCTTGTCAGTTTTATATCAACGTTAAGGTCTGGAAAGTCTATCCCTGTAGCAGAATTGCCTTCGACGAAATGATATCTTTCACGCAGATAGCTTCGGAAACGTTGTTCAAAATAGGAGCCGAGAGCCTTTCCGTCTGTTACCCCGAAAAGAAGGGGGTCGGTATTCTCTGTCAGGATATCGGCAAATTGTGTTGCCTCCTTTTTTAATACCGAAAGTGTTAGTTGCGACTTGCCCACCGTAACCTCTTTACCTTGAGTATTGCTGGTTCACCCCTCGCGCATCTTATCCGGATCAAGGCCGTGCTGCTGGCAGAAATGACGATAGGCGAATGGAGAGATTTCAGAGGGCTTGATCTCGCTGCGCCCGCCCCAAAAGACATTGGTATAGCCTACAGGAATGCCGATCGATTCGAGGTAGCGGTCTATGGCAGCTTTGTGGGCCAGGAGGCGCTCTTTATCTAGCCCGTGGGCTACACCCATGATATTGACATTTCCGAATTCGGGGCCGCCTTCGCGCCAGTAGGCATGCGTCATGATGTGGAAGCTGCCCACATGGCGTCCGGCCTCTAGCACCTTTTCGGGAGGAACCGCCCAGTGAAAGAGGGCATTGTAACGGGTAACGAGGCGCTCGCCTTCGGGATTAGGTTTCGCGTGTTCAAGGAATGTGGAGAAGCGCCCGATGACGCCCTTTTGATTGAGCTGATGGGCGATTTCATAGAAGGTATCGAGGGGAAGGCCGGCCTCCTGGGCGCGTGCTTTCCACAGATCACGACAAAGTTCCGAAGGGGTGAATTCCCGCTTAAGCGGGATGAGCACACGCCATTCACGCTCCGTTAGCTCGGTGATGGTGGTGTAGATAGGGTCGGCGAGGACGGAGGAGCGGCTGCCAATGGGCAGATTTTTGCGACGTACATGCCCAACACCGAGCACGAACAGGCACTTGGCAGGCATAAGGCGAAAGTGTGTTGCCCCTACTTGTTCGGCAAGGAAGTGAGCGTGTTTTTCAAGTGAATAGCCCTGAGGCACTTTGAGGGTCGTCCAAAGACGGTAGGCCGACCCGGTGGTGGCCACATCGGTTGAGCGAATAACCACGTGGCCGGAAAACGGATCGCGTTGGAACATGAAGTCGAAGGCCTCATCCAGGCGCTCGAGGGGAACCTGCCAGGCCACAAGGGCGCCCTGGGCCAGATTGGTCGCAAGCAGAGTCTGCCGGATGCGGCGAATAACTCCGGCCTCAAGCATTGCGCGTACGCGCTCGATGACGGTTTCTATTGGCAGTGCTGATCTCTCTGCGATGGCTCCAAACGGATCTTCTTGAAAACCCTGAAGCTGATCTTCGGAAACGGCGAGTATGGCAGCGTTGATCGGGTCGTCTACTCTTGTGGGTAAAACGGTTGAATGCATAATAGGATTATCGCCTCTTTTTCTCCATTTGTGTATCCTAGTAAGTCCTACAGGTGAGGTCGGGCATTTGGTTCCTCAATTGTTGGAGCTGTGCGCGATATGCGGGCGTATCCATAGCGTCAAGGCGCATAACGATGGCGTGCTCGGCGTTATCTGTATAGTAGTGTGGACGAAGGGAATAGGGGCGGAAGCCGTATTTAGCATAGAGACTCTGTGCGATGAGGTTACTCTGGCGCACCTCGAGCGTGGCATAGTGAGCATGAAGACGCAAGGCCTCTTCCAACAGCGCACAGAGGAGGCATTCACCGATCTTTTTCCCGCGCCATTCAGGGGAGACGGCCAGAATGGAGATATGTGCTTCTCCAAGAAGCACCGTCTCCCCGCCGAAACCTACAATGCGGTCGGCGATTTTCGCAACAAGGTAGCAGGAGGCCCGATTAGCCAGTTCCGCCTGAAAAACCGCGCGCGCCCATGGGGTTGAAAAGCAGAGCCTGTCAATGCGCATGACATCGTCAAGATGGCAGGCTCGCATCGGCTCTATCGCAATGGGGTTCCACATACGTTCCGCCTTGTGCCGTCGTAAGGAGTTGCAAACAGTGTAGCACTCTGAATGAGGAAAGATCAACGAGGCGCATGTGCTGTAGAGAACGTCGTCTGCCGAGCAAATACCAAAAAACCGATTGACAATACCTCTATATGTAGTTTATAATTCTGCAAGTGTTTGCAGATTGCCTCGATCCGTGCTAACATCTAGCCGCCGGGTGCGGCGGATGGTTCGGGTGAGAGGTGACATAAGGGGACAGATAACGGAACACGAAGGAGGTTATGATCTCGCCGCTATGACAGAAAAGTACCCATTTCGCAAGCCGGAGGCTACGTCACTTGGCCGCTTGCTTGTGTTGACCCTCCTCGTTCTGCTCGGCTCAACGAGGCCGGCATGGGCGAGCGAAGCAGTAAGTCTTCCAAGTTTTACTTCCCAAGAGACGACGATTGTCTTCATTGCCTTGTTTTCCGGCATCATCTCGCTGCTGGCCGGGGGCTACTGGTATCGTTCGGTGGTGCGAATGAGCCCCGGCACAGAGCGGATGGAGGAGGTCGGGCGCGCCATTCGAGACGGGGCTTTAGCCTACTTAACACGCCAAATCAAAACAATGGCGGTGCTTGTGGTCATAATTGCCGTTGGGCTTTTTCTGCTCTATCAGGGGCAGAAGGCGTTGGGATATGACCTGGCAGACGCATTAGGAGTTGCCTTCTTCTTTGTTATCGGCGTTTTGGCCTCCTACGGCGCCGGCTTCATCGGCATGAAGATGGCCACAATGGCGAATCAGCGTACAGCTAACCAGGCAAGAAGCACCTTTCGAGGCGCCTTGGAAACGGCCTTCAGGGCCGGGGCGGTCTCCGGCATGTTTACCGTGGGGCTTGGACTGATCGGGGCCTGTTTGGTGTTTCTCATCTTCAAGCAGAAGGCGATGTTGGTGCTGGTTGGCTTCGGCTTCGGCGGCTCGTTGGCGGCGCTGTTTATGCGCGTTGGCGGCGGAATCTACACCAAGGCTGCCGATGTAGGGGCCGACCTAGTGGGCAAAGTAGAGGTTGGCATTCCCGAAGACGACCCACGCAACCCGGCCACCATTGCCGATAATGTGGGGGATAACGTGGGAGACTGTGCCGGCATGGCGGCGGATGTCTTTGAGAGCTATGAGGTCACTTTGGTAGCCGCCATCATCTTGGGGGCTGCGATCATCTCGCCGGAGTATTGGAGTACCGACCCCACCATGCGCCATAGTGCCCTCATGTTGGTAATGTACCCTCTCCTCGTGCGTGCCTCAGGCGTTTTTGCCTCCATCATCGGCGTGCTGGCCGTGAAAGGGGAGGACCGTGAAGACCTAGACCCCATGCAGCCTATCAATCGGGGCTTTTGGGTGTCTACCATTGCAGCAACCATCCTCTTTGGGTTGGCCTCCTATCTCTACTTCGACCGCTTCAATCCAACGCATACCGTGGCTGTTCCCACCGATCAGGCAGCCCAACAGTACACCTGGGTGCCGTTTTTCTTGTGTACTTTCGTGGGCATTCTGCTGGCCATCGCCATTGGCTGGCTCACGGAGTACTTTACCTCAACAGAAAAGAAACCGGTCACCGAAATCGCCTATCAGTCGCGTACGGGGCCGGCCACGATGATCATTTCGGGGTTCTCTTTCGGCATGGAAAGCTCCGTATGGGCTGTCGTCGCCATTGCGGTGACCTTAGTGCTGGCGCTCATCATCTTTTCGGGCAACGCGCTTTTGGCCGGATATGGCATCTCCTTGGCCGGTTTGGGCTTGCTTACAACGACGGGTTACATTCTGGCAATGGATACTTTTGGGCCTATCACCGATAACGCCAACGGCATCTTTGAGATGTCGGGAGTGTTGGAGGAGGATAGGGCTTCCGGCCGTTTTGCCGGCATCGAGGGCCTTTCGGGCGACCGCATTGTTGGCCGTCTCGATGCCGTGGGCAACACC
>NZ_DATGLN010000261.1:0-12839 GCF_035294165.1 Chthonomonas sp. | reverse complement strand
TTCTTGTGAAGAGTACGGAGAATAGAATATGAGGAAGCATGGAACCTATTTTGCACGCAAAGAAGATGTGGAGGCACAGCGCGTCTGGTATGTGGTAGATGCCACAGGTCGCCCTCTTGGACGCCTGGCCGCAGAGGTCGCACGCCTCTTGCGAGGGAAACATAAGCCGATCTTCACTCCGAATGTGGATACGGGCGACCATGTGATCGTCATCAATGCCGAAAAAGTGGTATTGACGGGCAGAAAATCACACGAAGTCGTTCGGCACCATTCCGGCTGGCCTGGCGCTTTGAAAGAGATCGAAAGGCGCTATGAGTTGGAACGGCATCCTGAAGAGGCTATTCGGCGGGTCGTGCGAGGTATGCTTCCGCATAATCGCTTAGGCGATGCCATCATAAAGAAGCTAAAGGTCTATCGTGGGCCGGAGCATCCTCACGCCGCACAAAAGCCTATAGTCTACCAAAGCGATGCCCAAAAAGGAGGAGAGTAGCCCATGGTAATAGAAGCAGTACGCTACTACGGTACAGGCAAGCGGAAGAATGCCGTTGCGCGGGTGTGGCTTAAACCCGGTTCGGGGAACCTCATCATCAATGAGCGTCCCGGTGAAAAATATCTCGGTCGGCAGCTACTTCTGCATGTGGTTCAACAACCTTTTGTGTTGACGAACCGAGTGGGGCAGTTCGACGTAATTGCGCGATGCCACGGGGGAGGCATATCCGGCCAGGCAGGGGCCATTCGCCACGGAATCGCTAAGGCGCTTTTAGAGGTAGACCCGGAGTTGCGACCTATTTTAAGACGAAGCGGTCTGCTTACCCGTGATCCTCGTGTGAAAGAGCGCAAGAAGTATGGGCGCAAGCGCGCACGACGTGGGTTCCAGTTCAGCAAGCGCTAAACGTTGGGGCTTGATGAAAATGCAGAGATACTGCATATCACAACGATGGAAAGGGTCGGTAAGGGGAACGCTTCCGTTGCTCTTACCGACCTTCATCTCGTTCTGGATTGTAGGGGCTTGCCCTGCCGCCCTCGGCGATGCGACCCTTACTCTGCAGTTGCCGCCATCGAAGGCGGCTCTGCAAGCCAAAGCCGAAGCAGAACGTGCCGCCCTGGCACGTCAACAAGCAGAGCGGCGAGCGGCTGCACATAAAACGCAAACCAGCACCCCATCGGGCCGCTTGCTCCCCTCACGAGGCTGGTTGCATGGGCGTTACGTGGTGGGCGGCCTAGGGGTCATCGTACAGCCAAGCGGTATTTACCGCCTTTATACCTCCCACTCGGCACAACTATCGCGCGTGGTTCCTGGCACCGATGTGGCTATTGTGGATAGCCGTGGTGGATGGCTCGGTATCCTTATGAGCGACTACTCCACCGGCTGGATACCGGCCGACAGGGTGAAGATTATCCCCGACTATCAGGTGACCTCGGATGCACCGGTACAACCTCGCTCAAACGCCTTACTGGGCAGCTATCCCGACATCTATCCCCACACGAACACGCCTTTCTTCCAAGGCAATGCGCAGGAGTTGCTCGCCATAGCCTATAGCTACCTAGGGGTTCCCTACGTTTGGGGTGGGGAAAGCCGTGAAGGGCTGGACTGTTCCGGTTTTGTACAGAAGGTGTTCGGCAAGTTAGGCTACCATCTGCCGCGCACGGCAGCAGAGCAGATGGCCATCGGTACTCCCGTGCCTGTTGATCAGTTGCAACCGGGCGACCGCCTCTATTTTGAGCCTTCCTCAACACCGCCCTACGTTCGACATACCGGCATCTACATAGGCAACGGTTACTTCATCCACTCTTCCGTGAGTGGGCACGGTGTGGCGATCAACCGCCTCGATGAAGGGATGTGGCCTCGTATTTTTGTTTGTGCTCGCCGTTAAAGGCCGATTAGGAGAACCCTCTCCGCTTGCTTATAGAGAGGCTCTATGTTTCTTCGCCGTGCCTAGCGTGAGACGGTGACAACTTCGTTCGATGGCACCCTCTGCGAGCCTTGGATGTGTAGAAGATGAATTCTCGCTCCCGGTTTCCAGATGGGGGTTGGGCTGTTCCAGTAGGCACAGTAGGCTTTGCGGCCGTCAATGGTATCGGTCCAGCCATCTTCCCCTTTGCCGTGCAGGAGGACAACGCGCGTATAGGGCTGAATGGCCTCATCGGCTTTGAAGATATAGATTTCTTGGGCTAGCCGTTCGTGGTCGTTCTGTAGGTAAGCTTCCGAGCAGATCGCCCATCCCTTAAGATTGACCGAGACGAGACCACAATTTTGTAGAACGACGTAGCCTCCACGTCCTCTTGTGGAGGGACAGATTTCCACGATTCGCAGCATGTCGCTCTCTCCTTTGCAGGTGCGCCCTAGGTACATACCTAGGGCGCTGGTTTTTTCAGCTAGGAGCAACCGTAGACAGAGCCACAGTTGAGGCACTTGAAGCAGGCTCCGTTGCGCACCATCAGGCTTCCACAATCCACGCAGATCGGAGCGTCGGATTGGTTTTGGAACGTCTCTTTTTCGTTTGCGAGCAGAGCTTCCATAGAGAGTGGAGAGGATGTAGGCCGCTCTAACGTAGGCGTCTCTTCGACCCCATTACCGGATAGGGCCGGCTTCTCCGGTTGTGGCACGCGATTGAGAAACTTCATTCCCAGATAGCGGAAGATGTAGTCCGATATGGATTTTGCGATGGGAATATCGGGGTTATTGGTGTAGCCTGCCGGTTCGTAGCGTGTATGGGCGAACTTATCCACCAGGGTTTGCAGCGGCACGCCATATTGCAGGGCAAGAGAGACCGCCGTGGCGAAGGAGTCCATAAGCCCGGAGATGGTAGAACCCTCTTTGCTCATGGTAAGGAAGATTTCGCCGGGTTGCCCGTCGGGATAAAGTCCCACAGTGAGATAGCCTTCATGGCCTGCGATGCTGAACTTATGGGTGATAGCTTGCCGTTCATCGGGCAGCTTGCGTCGCAGGGGGCGCACTATCACCTTCTCTTTGGGAGCAACCGGTTCGGCAGGTTGGGTAACAGATGCCTCGGCAGGTTTCTCTTCCACCTTTTTGGTGGTCAGCGGCTGGGTACGTTTCGAGCCATCACGATAAATAGCGATGGCCTTCAAACCGAGTTTCCAGCCCTCCATATAGACGCCCATAATATCCTCTGGCGTCGCTTCGTTGGGCATATTGACCGTTTTGGAGATGGCGCCGGAGATGAAGGGCTGAACGGCGGCCATCATGCGAATGTGCCCCATGTAGTGGATGGAGCGCGAGCCATTCGCCGGTTTAAAGGCGCAATCGAAAACGGGCAGGTGCTCCGGTTTTAGATGGGGGGCGCCCTCGATGGTATCTTGGCGGTCAATATAGGCCAGGATATCTTCGATCTGCTCTTGGCTATAGCCGAGTTTGCGGAGCGCCTCCGGCACCGTGGTATTGACGATCTTCATAACGCCACCGCCAACGAGGTTTTTATACTTCACAATGGCGATATCGGGTTCAATGCCGGTGGTATCACAGTCCATCATAAAGCCGATGGTACCAGTTGGCGCCAGCACGGTGGCTTGGGCGTTACGATAGCCATACTGGCTTCCCAGACGAATGCCCTCATCCCAACATTCCCGTGCGGCTTCGAGCATTTGGGAGGGCACATAACGGGCGTCAATATTTTCGACGGAATCACGGTGCATCCGCATCACTTCAAGGAAGGTGTCTCGGTTTCGCTCGAAGCCGGGGAAGGGCCAACCGTGGTCACGGGCGATGATGGCGGATTGTCGGTAGGCTTCGCCGGTCATGATGGCGGTAATGGCAGCTGCATAGGCGCGTCCCTCATCGCTATCGTAAGGCAGCCCTCGCGCCATAAGCAAGGCTCCTAGGTTGGCGTAACCAAGCCCTAGTGGGCGATAGTCGTGGCTGTTTTCGGCGATACGCTGGGTGGGGTAAGAGGCATTGTCTACGATAATCTCTTGGGCGGTAATAAGGATGCGGCAGGCATGCCGAAAGGCCTCGATGTCGAAATCGCCACTTGGGGTTCGGAACTTCATCAGGTTCAGTGAGGCGAGGTTACAGGCGCTATCGTTGAGGAACATGTACTCGCTGCAAGGGTTGCTGGCATAGATGCGGTCGGTGTTTTTGCAGGTATGCCAACGGTTGATGGTGGTATCGTACTGGATTCCGGGGTCGCCGCACACCCACGCGCTCTGGGCGATCATGTGCATAAGATCGCGGGCGCGATAGGTATCGGCGATTTTTGTTTTATCGAGGACGAAGCGGGTATGCCACTCTTTGTCCTCTTCGACGGCTTGCATAAACTCATCGGTTACGCGAACGGAGTGGTTCGCATTTTGGAAGTTTACACTATCGTAGGCTCCGCCGGGCACGTTGAACATGCCACTGTAGCCGGCCTCGATAAGTGCCCAAGCCTTTTTCTCCTCTTTTTCTTTGCACTGGATAAACTCCACGATGTCGGGGTGGTCAATATCGAGAATGACCATCTTGGCAGCCCGGCGGGTTTTGCCGCCGCTTTTAATGGCTCCGGCAAACTGGTCGAACCCTCGCATGAAGGAGACGGGGCCGGAGGCCGTGCCGCCGCCATGCAGAGGTTCACGGGAAGATCGGATTGTCGAAAAGTTTGTGCCGGTGCCGCTGCCATATTTGAAAAGCATGCCCTCTGTTTTCGCAAGCGTGAGAATAGATTCCATCGTGTCTTCCACGCTGTTGATAAAACAGGCGGAACACTGTGGCTTTGGTTGGTCGGGCAGGCCCACATTAAACCACACAGGGGAGTTAAAGGAGGCTTTTTGATAGAGGAGGATATGGGTTAGCTCGTCTTGGAAGGCTTGGGCATCCTCTTCGGTAGCGAAGTACTCCATTTTGCGACCCCAATCGGCGATGGTATCCGCCACACGTCGGATGAGTTGTCGCACGGAGCGTTCTCGTTGGGGAGTACCCACATGCCCTCGGAAGTACTTTGAGACCACCACATTGGTTGCCAATTGGGACCAAAAGGCGGGCACCTCCACATCTTTCTGCTCGAACACCTTTTCGCCACGTTCATTGGTGATCGTAGCATCGCGCAGTTCCCAGTCGCAGGTGGCATACACATCCTCGCCGGGGCGGGTAAAACGGCGTTCGATGGTTAGTCCTGGCGCGTTTGGGCCGCGTTTTGCAGCGGGTTTGTTCCCGTTGACGGGAGCGGTTCTCTCTTTCACCACGGCTTGCTCCTTATCGTTGGTGTGGTTTGCAGGGCTTTCCGTTACAAGAGGCGTTGCCTCGATGGGTTCGGGGCGGATACTTTCCTCTTCTGCTGGCAGTACCGAGTCGATACTTGTTTGATGAGGCATAGGTTCTTGATTATTCAATTTTCTGCTCCTTATACAGCGATATGCAGGGGTCTTTGGGGCAAAGAGGCACCCATGCGGAAGATTCAGCCGGATTTGCGGTTTCCCTGACGTCGAAGCATGTTCACGATCTCTCGGAACTGGGTGGCATCCTCGAACTGCCGATAGACCGAAGCGAAGCGCACATAGGCTACCTGGTCGAGCGCTTTCAATTTCTCCATCACCATCTCCCCGATTTCGCGTGAGGAGACCTCTTTTTCGAGGCGATTGTAGAGCTTGCGTTCGATATCTTCGGCGGCTTCTTCGAGAGTTTCGGTGCTGATTTTGCGGCCGGTACAGGCAAGCTGCATGCCTCGCACGATCTTACGGCGGTCAAACGGTTCCCGCCGTTTATCGTTTTTGATAACAAAAAGTTGCATCTCTTCGATCTCTTCGAGGGTTGTGAATCGCCTTCCACAGGCCTCGCACTCTCGACGTCGTTTAATTGTGGCCCCCTCGTTGATCGCCCGTGTTTCGAGCACGCGGTCTTGGTTGAGGGCACCGCAGAACGGACATTTCATCTTTGCTTTGTCTTTGCCGGCGATTGGTAGCTGGCGCCGTCGCTACCTATATGCAGGGACACTCCATAGAATAACATACTATATTTAGTTTGTCAAGGGCTATTTTGACAGCATTCCCTTTGAAACGTAAACCGTCCAGCCGACAGGAACCAAGGGGTGTAGGCAATGTTAAATTTTCGTTAAAGGGAACGATAGAGTATGGGCGGTGGGTATACTAGAAATGTCATGAGTGCCTCAACAACAAAGTTTGTGCCTGTGGCTTCTGCAACGCAACGCGCCCGACCGAAACGCCGAACGCGTCTCCTCCTAGGATTTATCCTTGTTTTCCTGCTTCTCGTGGCCCTCCTCTGGTGGATAGGTGTGTTCGGTGGGAATGTACGTGTGGTAGTGCCGGGACGTGTTTATCGCAGCGCACAGCTTACCGGCAACAACTACACTGCCGACACCGCCCGCTGGATAGGGGATGATCTGAACGACGTTTTGCGTCGTTACCATATCCGCACGGTTATTAACCTTCGTGGGGGAAGCATGGCCAACGACTACTATCGGCAAGAGATCGCCGACTGCAAACGGCTTGGGGTGGTTCATGTGGATATCCCGATGAGCGCCCACCATCTGCCACCGCCCCAATCGCTGCGACAGTTGCTGGCCGTGTTCGATCATCAGCCCTATCCCATTCTCTTCCACTGTCAGGGAGGGGCCGATCGCTCGGGACTTGTGGGAGCGCTCTATCTCAACATCTATCAAGGGGTTCCGCTTCAAGAGGCGCTTCATCGTCAGCTTACCTGGCGCTATGGTCATTTTGCCTTCACGGCCGCCGGGCGGATGAACGATTTCTTCTCGCTTTATCGGCGCACCGCGCACGGTTTAAGCTTGCGGGACTGGATCAACACGGTCTATCCCACTCTCTACCTAAAGGTCTCCCGCTCCGCCGCTGCATCGTCTTAAACACCACAGGAGCGCGAGACCTTCATCACCGGCTACCTAGCTCCCTCTCTTCCATGTGAAGAGGTGAGCAGCAAACACCTAGTCCAAAAGCGCATGGCTTTCTGGTATAGCAGAGGGTCTGTGCGTGCTCGATCCCAAAGAACGGAGATGTTGCAATGATCTCAAAAACAAGGCCTACTCTATGGGTTCTCTCCCTCTGTTTTGGTCTTTCCGTCATCGGCTATGTGGCTCTGGGGATTGCACGAGGCCGACGGGCTGCAGAAACCCACCGGCTACCTACCGGTCGGACCATCGCTCCGGTGGGGCAACAGGACGATGTGGGCAGTTTTCCCGCCAATATGGCCTTAAGCCCGGATGGGAGATGGTTGGCCGTTACCGATACCGGTTTTCGGCAGTATCTATCCATTGTAGATGCGCAGAGCGGGCAACGAGTCTCGCAGTTGGCCTTCAACGGCCGAACCAACGGACTTTACTACGGTTTGGCTTGGGCACCTACCCTACAGCAAGACGGCTCGCGTCTGCTCTATGCCTCTTGTGGCGCACTCGATCGTATTGCAGTGCTTTCGGTGGATGCTTATGGGGTAGTGCACGATACGGGGAGAATTTTGGAAGACCCCTCCAGTTTACCAAAGGAGGCGGGCAACGCTCGACCGAATTTTGAGGCGGGTATGGCGCTTAGCAGCGACGGCTTGAAACTCTATGTGGCCCACAACGAGAGTAGCCTCTATACGGACTTTAAAGGCTCCGTGAGCGTTCTGGATACGCAGACCGGAAAACGTTTAGGAGAGGTGACTACGGCCGGTTTTCCCTATGCCATCGTGGCAATAACTGCAGGGCCTAATGCCGACAAGCGCCTCTATGTCTCTAGTGAGATGGCTGGGGTCGTCTCCGACATAGATGTCTCCGACCCCGAACATCCGAAGGTGCAGCGCGAGATCGCCACCGGTGACCATCCCATAGCGCTTCTTCTCAACCCCTCACAAGATCGCCTTTTTGTGGCCAACGCCTCTTCCGATTCGATCTCACTGGTGGATACCGGCACCGACCGCGTACTGCAGACGCTGTCGTTGCGTGGTAAGAACGGGCTGCCCGGAATAACGCCTACCGGCCTTGCGCTCGATCCGCAAGGCACACGCCTCTACGTGAGCTTGGGTGACCTCGATGCGGTGGCTGTAATTCATCTGCAACGCGACCATATGGCAATGGCCGGCATGGTTCCGGCCGGCTGGTACCCTACAGCCGTTTGTGTGGCGAATGACCGGCTGTTTGTTGCCAATGCAAAAGGAAGTGGCGTGCCTGTGCCCAACGGCGAGCCTGAAGGCCCGAACGGAGAATGGGGACACTACATCGAGAACATTCTTGAGGGAACCGTACAGGTAATGCCTGTTCCCGACGAGCGGCAACTGGCAGCCTTTACGCGCCAGGTTGAAGTGCTCGATAGCGAGCGCAACCAGCAGCCGTTGCCGCATACGGGCATAAAGCATGTGATCTACATTATCAAGGAAAACAGAACCTACGATCAGGTGTTGGGCGATCTGCCGGAGGGCAACGGTGACCCTAAACTCTGCATTTTCGGGCGGGCGGTAACGCCCAATCAGCACGCTTTGGCGGAGCGGTTTGTGCTGCTCGATAACTTCTATTGCGCCGGTGAGGTCTCTCCAGATGGGTGGAACTGGTCTACGGCAGGTATGGCCAACGAGTATGTGGAGCGCAATGTGCCCTATAACTACAGCGGGCGTGGACGGGACTACGATTTTGAGGGAGAGGTGAACGGCGTGCCGGTAAGTCGTATGGGGTTGCCGGATGTGGCGGCTCCGCCGAACGGCTACTTATGGGATGCCGCCCAACGAGCGCACATCACCTATCGCAACTACGGCTTTTTCGTGAGTTTCGATAACAGCCATACTCCGGACGGCAAGCCGATCTTAAGCATCAATCAACCGGTCGAGCCGGCGTTGGTAAACCACACAGATGTCAACTTCATGCGTTTTGACACCAACTACGCCGATAGCGACGCCTATCGCATCTATAACTGCCCAGCTCCCACCCAACTGCTTGCCTTTGGAGCCAACAAAGCACCGGACCGCATTGCGGAGTGGAAGCGTGAGTTTGATCGGTATGTGAAAAACGGCGATCTGCCGGCCTTAGAGATGGTACGCATTATGCGTGACCATACGGCGGGCACGCGCCCCGGAGTCGCCACGCCTGCCGCCATGGTGGCAGATAACGACTACGCTGTAGGGCAGATCGTGGAGGCCGTAAGCCATAGCCCCTATTGGAAGAGCACGGCCATCTTCATTGTGGAGGACGATGCGCAGAATGGCTACGATCATGTAGACTGTCACCGCTCGACGGCCTATGTGATCAGCCCTTACATCCAAGCCCACAGTGTAGACCACCACTTCTACAACACCGACAGCATTCTGCACACCATTGAGGAGCTTTTGGGGCTAAAGCCGATGTGTCTTTACGATGCCATGGCACCCGTCATTCGCGATTTTACGGCGCAACCGAACAACAGCGCCCCTTACACGGCCATTCTACCGGCTAAGACCATCATCGCGCAGATCAACCGGCGCACGGCCTATGGGGCACGAGCAAGCGAGCGAATGGACTTTAGCCATGCCGATTGCGCCCCGCCAAATGAGCTAAACTCCATTATCTGGCGCTCGGTAAAGGGAGCAAAGGCGCCTCTGCCTCCGGTTCGTCATTCGCTTGCCATAGCCTTCCGGCGAGATGACGACGATGATTAGCTGTGCACGAAGTGCCAACTAACATGCCGTCAGTTAGAGGGGGTTTTAACTGGGATCGGAATAGAGAGGCTGTGGGGGGTGGCCTTGTGCCTCCCCTTTCAATCGTCCGTGCCTATCTCTCTGTGCGTGAAACCGGCCCTGAGGGAAAGGTGCAGTGCGCAGCACCGTCGGCCTTGCGGGAGAGGGCGCTCCAGTATAGGCCTTGAAAAACAGGAATCAAACCTAGCCTATTCGGGCATGGTTTGAATAGTGGTTGAAAAGCGGCCGATACGGGTGAGCGTATGTGCCCAACGCTCTTCTGCCGGCTCGTTGGTGGCAATGAGCACAAGGCCGCCTTGTGGACGTTGGCATTGTTCGGTAATTATCTGCTTTACCATGCTAACCCCGTCGCTATCGAGGTTGGCGGTTGGCTCATCTAAGAGAAGGACAGGTGGATTGGTGCTGAGGGCCAAGGCGTACTTCAGCCGCTGCCGCATGCCCGATGAGTAGTTGGCCACCAAATCGCTGCCACGTCCTAGCAGCCCTACCCTGCTAAGCAGCAGCTTAAGCTGTTCCAGCGAGAGTTTCATGCCGCGCAGCTCGGCAAAAAAACGCAGGTTCTCCACTCCGGTTAGTTCATGATAGAGCCGAAGATCGGGAGCAACATAGCCGATAAAGGTTCGGCGCTCTAAAGCATCTAAGGGCTGCCCGGCGATCTCAAAGCGAGCCTCCCCTTGGGTTGGCGTAAGAAGGCCGGCGACGATGCGTAGGAGCGTGCTTTTGCCGGCGCCGTTGGGGCCGCAGATGGCCCCCACCTGCCCACTTATCAGCTCTAGGTGAACCTTGTCGAATACAAGGCGTGTTCCGAAGTGGTGTCCTAGGTTAGATAGCACAATGCGAATAGGAGCCATTCCTTGCGTAGCCCTCTAGAAAATAGAGGGAAGAGGAGATAAGCTTGCTCCTCTTTCCCTCTAAAGTGTTCCTTGCCGCCATCAGCATCGCTATGCGGCCGATTGCACCTCCGGATATTTCCGGAAAAACTTTTTCAGCGCCGGCCAAACGTCCTCTTTAGAGTTTATCTTTACCGTACACACGCGCGGTTCATTGGCAAAGGCCTCTTGAATAGCTTGCCCCAGCGGAGCAAAGGAGGTGGACTGATTCCAAACGTCGCTGGCGATCTCGCCGTAGCCCACAAGGTTGCAGATGGCCACCATTTTGCGAATCTCTTCCACGCACTCTTGGTCGCCCCAGTTATAGCCATCGGTAAACAGGAAGGGGTAGATGTTCCATTCGCGCGGGTTGTAGCGCTGATCGATAATCTGTTGTGCCAGTTTATAGGCCTCGCTCATGCGGGTACCGCCCGAATCGCCCAGGGTAAAGAAGGCGTGTTCATCCACCTCTTTGGCTTCCGTGTGGCAGGTAATGAAGACGATTTCGGCACTGGCGTATTTGCGTCGCAGGAATCGCAACATCCAGAAGTAGAACGAGCGGCAGATATAGGCCTCGAACTCCCCCATGGAGCCGGAGACGTCGCGCATGGCGAAGATCACGGCGTTGCGCTGAGGCTGGGTGGTGATCTCCCAGTTTTTGAATCGCAGGTCTTCTTCGCGAATCTTCCAACCGGGTTTGCCGAGCTTCGCGTTGCGTTTGTAGGCTTCTAGGAGGGTGCGCTTGCGATCGAGATTTCCCCGCAACCCCTTCCGCGACACCGTGTTGAAGTCAATAACGTCTGCAGGCACCTGTTTCACGCCGCGCTCTTCGAGGTTAGGGAGGTGAAGGTCTTCAAACACCAGGTCGGTTAGCTCTTCTAGGGTGAGTTCAGCTTCGTAAAAATCCACGCCAGGCTCTTGGCCTGCCTGTTTACCCCCACCCACACCTTGATCGGAGGAGGGTGCTCTTCCGAGAATGTCTCCGGGTTTGGTGTTGCCGGGGCCTTGCCCCACGCGCTCGCGGTCGCCGTCGTCAAAGCGCAGGCGAGGCAGTTCCAGACCCCGGATAGGGATTTTAATGATCTTACCCTGGTCTGCCGTGATGATGTCCTGTTGACTGATGATTCCGCCCAGGTTTTTGCGGATCACCTCTTTAACTTTCTCGTTATGGCGCTGCCGGTCGCGCTCGGCGCGTCGGTGGAGATCCCAGGCATCGTCACTAAGAGAAAAGTTCGGCATGGTAGGCTCCTTTTCAGCGATTCAGCAGCGTTCCAACATAGCGGAGCAGGTCGTTGGCCGATTCGGGCGTATAGCCTTGCTCACGGCACATGCGCTCCACCACCTCGTTCACCTTCTTAAGCTGTTCGGCATCCGGTGTTTTTGTACCGGTAGTAATTTTTACGACATTCTTGAGGTCTGCAAACAGCTTCTTCTCAATAGCCTCGCGGAGGCGCTCGTCGGAGGATACGGTGAAGGTAAGCCCGCGTCGCGCCAGCGAGCCGACCGAGCGCATAATGCCCTCTCGGAACTCCCGCTTCTGGTTTTCAGAGATATTGATCTGTTCCTCTATGGAGCGCATCAGCGCCTCGTCCGGGTCAATGTCTTCTCCGGTTACCGGATGCTTTACCTTCTCGTGGTTGCAGTAGGCTTCGACGTTATCAATGTAGTTGTCGAGAAGGGTCTTGGCCGATTCCTCGTAGGAGTAGACGAAGGCGCGCTGCACCTCTTTTTTGGCATATTCATCGAACTCTTTACGCACCTCATCAATGAAACCAAGTAGCTTTTTGCGTTCTTCTTCGTTGTTGGTATATTCGGTAATGCCATCGCGCAGGGCACGCAGCATGTCAATGGGGGTGACATAGTTCTTGCCGCCGCGTACGAGAGCCGCCGAGATGCGATTGATAATGAAGCGAGGCGATACTCCGGTCATGCCCTCATCAAGGTACTCTTCGCGCAGCTCTTTCACGTGGCGCTGGTCCCAATCACCGACTTTCTCGCCATCGTAGAGTTTCATCTTGGTCATCAGGCTGATGCCGGCCCGTTTGGAGGGTTTAAGCCGCGTGAGGATGGCAAACATGGCGGCAACACGCAGGGTATAGGGAGCGATATGGACTCGGGCGAGGTTTAGCTCGGAACCGGGGCTACGGTCGCTCATATCGGACTGACTGATAAGCTTTTCATAGATGCGCACCTCATCGCTAACGCGCAGATTGTAGGGCACCTTCACAACGAAGATGCGGTCTATCATCGCCTCGTTCTCTTTATTGGAGAAGTAAGAGTTGTACTCGTACTCGTTGGTGTGGGCGATGACGGCCACATCGCAGTAGATGAGTGCAAAGCGACTCGCCTTAATGGTCTGCTCT
>NZ_DATGLN010000260.1:0-5130 GCF_035294165.1 Chthonomonas sp. | reverse complement strand
AAGCTAGGCCTAGCTACACCGTTCCTAGTTTTCATCCTCAATGCCATCTACGGCTTAATTCTAGGCGCGTTCTATGTACCTTGCTCTGCCGATACTAAAATTTCACGATAATTTTACGGTATGAAGTTATAATAGACCCGTCTCTTCGTGAACGGGTGTTTTTTATTAGGAGGAGTTGTCTGTATCGGATGGAGCTAGAAAGCAGCCAAAAAGGCCAAGACAAGATAGCATCGGAAAATGTCATCCCTTTAGAACCTCTTGAGGAAGCCCTTATCTCACAAGCCGCTGTCATCTCAGATAGGCTCGATGTTACCTCACGAGACGATGCGTGGCTCAACGCCCTTGTCCAGCGTATGCGCACCACCTACTTCGCCGATGTTCCACAAGTCTATCCCATTGTTGCCCACTTCGGGCGCAGGGCGCATCGGCGTTTCGGCTCGATTGGAGCGCGAAACCACACCTCTATCCTTCGCCTCAACGGTCTTTTGGCCGACCCCGAAGTTCCCCTTTATGTGTTAGAGGCGGTCATCGCCCATGAGTTGGCACACTATGCTCACGGGTTTGGTTCTGGTTTAACGCGGCGTCATGCGGCTCCGCATCGCGGGGGTGTGGTAGATAAAGAGCTGGAACAAAGGGGGCTGGCCCTTGTGGCCGAGCGTGCAAAAGCCTGGATAGAAAGGGAATGGGAGGCATTTTATCAAAGCCGCTGTGCCGATCTTCTGCGCGAGGCTCAAGCAAAACAAAAGGCTACTGAGGCGCTATGGCGGGAATTTCTGGCCGCTGCGGGCAGGCGCACATTGGCCGATATCGAGCAGGAGATGGGCTATTTGGCCGCCCGAATCGGGTTCTTTGGTCCGCTTCCCAAAGTGGAGTGGCTTTACGCCACGCAAAAACAGAAGGCCCCTTCCTATTGGCTACCCAAACGGCAGGTGCTGCATTTGCATGGGCTGTTGGCCGACCGACGTGTGCCCGACTATTTTGTTCAGTTTCAAATTGCCTACTGGCTTACCCGCCAAAAAGAGGGGGCGAAATGGAGCGCCATTCAACCCAAACTATGGGAGGCCGGTCTGCGCTCCATTACCCAACAGGCGTTGGACTGGCGGCATCGCTGGAACCTTTTTGTAATGAAGCATCATCCACAAAAAAAGGCTAAATAGGCGCTTTTTTGTGTTTAGCTTGTGCCTGCGCGTAGGCGGCCAAAACACTTTGCGCCGTGCGTGCCGGCGAATAGATTTCCGCATGCCGAGAGGCGTTATGCCCCATTTGCTTCCGGCGTTGTGGGTTGTTCAACAAAATCTCAATGGCGGTTGCGAACGCGGGCGCGCTAAAGGGGCATATCAGCCCGGTCTGCTCCGGTATCACCGCCTCCCCCGCCCCTCCCTCGCTCACGGCGATGCAGGGCAGACCGCAGTTCATCGCCTCGATAACCACCAAACCTTGCGTCTCCATGGGCGAGGGCATCAGAAAAAGATCGGCAGCCGCATACCATGCCCCGATCTTCTCATGAGGCTGCGCCCCAACAAACACAACACGGTCTTGAATTCCTAGTCGCCGCACCTGCCATTCGAGCTGACAGCGACAGGGTCCATCGCCGACCAGCAGCAAGCGAAAAGCGCCTTGTGGTCCTCTCAAAGGCTTCTGTTGCAACTGGGCTACCGCCTGCAAAAGCAGGTCAACACGCTTCTCCGGTGCCAGCCTTCCCACATAGAGGAGCACGGGAACCTCATCGGGAATCGCCATCTGACAGCGCACCCTTTCACGATCTCCTGGAGAAACATGCGGGGGCGTCACCCCGCTAGGCACCACCTGAATGGGCACGGCGATTCCGCTCTGGGCAAGCGCTTGGGCCACGTAGCGCGAGGGGGCAATGATGACATCGGTTTTATTACAGAACCGCCGCATCACGCTGCGCATGGCGGGCGGCCCTAGGCGCCTTACAATGGCCGGTTTTGCCAGCAAAAGCATGGTGTCGTAAAGCGAATGCACGGTGTAGATCAGCGGGATGTCGTTTTTGCGGGCCAAATGGGCGCCGAGCCTTCCTACCGCGAAAGGGTGTTGGCAATGCACGATATCGATCTGCAACCGGCTAAAGTCGAACGGCAACGAGGGAAACGGACGCGCAAAGCGGTAGGGATGCTGGGGAAACGGGAGGGCCGGCAGGCGGTAGACCTGCTCGTCATCAGGTTGAGGGTCTCCGGCAGCAAAAATAAAGACTTCATGCCCCATAGAGCGCAGGGTCTCTCGGAGAGTTTGAATGGCGATGACCACCCCGTTTAGAACGGGGGTATAGCATTCGGAAAAAAGGGCGATACGCATAGATGTTATTTAGCGCTTTCGGGTTGGCCGGCAAAAGCGCTGTGTTCAGATTACCTCAAGGAGGCACTTTTAAACAAGAAAAAAGCCCTTTTGTTAGCCAATGGTTGCTGTTTACAACAGGCCACTGCGCTTGCGCACAAGCCATTCGATGGTTAAAGGCACGATGAACAACGCCAGGAAAAACGGCGAGTTCCAAAGTTCCGTTTCTCGTGTGCTTGTAACCACCAAAGGACGATTTTTGAGGGAGCGCAACCAGTCATCGAGTTGGTTTGGACGATAGTAGTGGCCTCCACCGGCGGCAGCAATCCGTTTTAACATCTTCTCATCTAGTTCGGGCTTTTGCAGCTCCAGCGCCAGGCTTTCCACCACGAAGGTGGCCGTTCCTTTCGAGCTCGGGTTTTGCGGTGAGGTCACCGAAATGGTATATTTGCCGGTGAGATTTGGCAGGTAACGTGCGGTGTACAGGCCGGGGGCATTTGGAGAGGGCTGCAGCGCGATGGTTTGCCGTACCCCATTGTTGCCGATGATGGTGGCCGCAAGTGAAGAGACCTTCACCGGATGGTAGTAAGGGTCGAGCAAACGCACGGTAATGCTAACCTGTTGCCCTAGGCGATAGCTGCTGCCGGGTCTATCGGTGGCCACCTGAACGAAGCGTTGATTTCCGGGCAGGTCGCGCGGGGTGAGGAAGCGAATGACCTGTCCCCAATACCGGTAAAAGTAGCGGTCGCCCACACGCCAGCGCCAACGCCAGGTGCTATCGGCCAAATCCATGTAGCACTTCCCCGCTCCAAAGTTTTGGTAGAGTGCCAGGGGGTAAGGGCCGTAGGCGTTGCTTCGTGCGGAGTTCACCGCCAGCACCACGGCGCCGGGTCGAACCCGCTCGGCTCCCTCGCACCAAAACATCCCAGGCAAGCTCTGCCAAATTTGCAGGTTGCGGGTGGGGTCATCGTCTAGGCGCATAATGGGGCTTTCCTGCCCTTGTGGGGTTAGTTGCCATTGAAACGGATCGTCTGTGGTGATCGGATTCGGGGAGGAGCTAAACGTGGCGGGCATAAGCGGGTCGAGCACGGTTCCCACAAACTCTTGAGGCATATGGTTTTCGCCTGCAATCAGCAGAAGGCTTCCCCCACGGTCTTCCACAAATCGGCGAATAAGCTGCAGCTGCGCGTCCGAGAAGTAGGAACGAGGCACATCGCCGAGAATAAGGATATCGTAGTCGAAGAGCGTTCGTTCATCGGAAGGAAAGCCGGAAATCTTTATATTCCCCTCCCCGCCGCTGTTGATGTCGTCGCCGCTCAGCAAAAGGCAAGCGAACTGGATGCTGGTATCGCGCAAGATGGCATTTTTGAGATAGCGAAACTCCCAACGTGGGCGTTCCTCCACCATAAGCACCTTGAGGGGCTTTTGAATAACGTTTTGGACGGCGGAACGGGCGTTGTTGGCGGCCGTGATCTCGCCTGGCTGGGGCGGCACACGAACGGTGTATACAAACCGGCCGGGCCGGTCGGGCACGTAGGTAAAGACGATCTCCTGTTTTTGGTCATCTGGAGCGAGACGAACGGTCTGTTGTTGGAAGGGTTGGCCGTTTCGCAGCAAGGAAACCGTTACCGTTTTGCCGGCATAGCCGCGCTGTTCCAAGTCGGCATAGAGGTTCACAACGTTATGCACGCGCACGTTGTCATCGGTGAGCACGCCGAGCACGGCGATATCTTTGGTTTTAGTGGGGTCGCCCACTCCGAGGGTGCTGACGGTTGTGTGAAGGGCGCGTGCCTCCATAGCTGCTGTAAGCGGGTCTTCCCCCTGATTATTCTCTCCATCGCTGATAACGAGCAGGCCGGCGACGGGTCGTCCGGCCAAATCTTGCGCCACCTCATGCAGGGCCGTGCCGATCTGGGTGCTATCCCCACCGGTTCGGTCTATATTAAGCGGGAAGGCCGTGGGGGTTCCGTTTTTATCATGGGGCAGTTCCAGAGCATGGGCTTGTGAGGCGAAGGTATAGAGTCGCAGGTCATAGCGTTTGGCGAGGGTTTTCAGCAGGGGGTCATGCTCCAGGAGGCGCTGTATGCGTGCGACACGTGGCAGGTGTCGGACTTCTTGCGGGGAGAGGGCTGTGGCCTGGGCCTCATTTGCGGCGTAGGTGGGGGGAAGGCGTGGGTCATCCAGTCCCATACTTTGGGAGGTATCCACGAGGATGGCCACAGAGGGTCGCAGGCGCTGTTCTTCGCGCAAGCGGAGAGTAGGTTGTGCCAGCATCAGCATAAGGGCGAAGAAGGCCAGCAATCGGAGGAGGAGCAGGGGGGTTTTTACCAGCCAGGAGGGTCGTGTTCCATCGCGGTAATAGCACCATGCAAACCAGAGAGCTGCGAAGATCAGGAGCGTTAGGGCGAGCGGTAGCACCCACGGTGTAGCGAACACCAGGTGGGCTTGTCGGATACGGCTTGCCGTCTGGGGTGGTATTCCAAAGATACGCTCCCAAAGGTGTGTGGGGAGCACTGAAAGCGCGAATTTCATTCGTTCTCGTTAACTTCCATCCATCTGCTTTGGACGTTTCTCACCCCCTTTCTGTTACATGTAGTCTACCCCGAATCCTGCGGTTCCATTCTATCCTTGTGTTTCAATCTCCACCCGCTCTGAGGGGAAGGGCGTCGGCCTTGAAGAGCCGGTGATACAGCGATGCCTGTGGCGATGACGGGTCTGTTGACAGTGTTTCAATCCCCACCAGCTCCGAAGAGCCGGTGATACGAGCTTTCAGATACAAGATGCGAATCCAACGACAAGTTTCAATCCCCACCAGCTCCGAAGAGCCGGTGATAC
>NZ_DATGLN010000259.1:0-7425 GCF_035294165.1 Chthonomonas sp. | reverse complement strand
AAGCTAGGCCTAGCTACACCGTTCCTAGTTTTCATCCTCAATGCCATCTACGGCTTAATTCTAGGCGCGTTCTATGTACCTTGCTCTGCCGATACTAAAATTTCACGATAATTTTACGGTATGAAGTTATAATAGACCCGTTGCTTCGTAGACGGGAGGAGTTGTTCGTATCGGATGGAGCTAGAAAGCAGCCCAAAAGGCCAAGACAAGACAGCATCGGAAAATGTCATCCCTTTAGAACCTCTTGAGGAAGCCCTTATCTCAAAAGCCGCGGTCATCCCCGCCAGTCTCGATGTTACCCCACGAGACGATGCATGGCTCAACGCCCTTGTCCAGCGTATACGCACCACCTACTTCGCCGACGTGGCAGAAGCCTATCCCATTGTTGCCCACTTCGGGCGCAGGGCGCATCGGCGTTTCGGCTCGATTGGAGCGCGAAACCACACCTCTATCCTTCGCCTCAACGGTCTTTTGGCCGACCCTGAAGTTCCCCTTTATGTGGTCGAGGCGGTCATCGCCCATGAGTTGGCGCACTATGCGCACGGGTTTGGTTCCGGCCTAGCGCGGCGTCACGCGGCACCGCACCGTGGAGGTGTGGTGGATAAAGAGCTGGAACGAAGGGGGCTAACCCCCTTAGCAGAGCGCGCAAAAGCCTGGATAGAGAAGGAATGGGAGGCATTTTATGAGAGCCACTGTGCCGATCTTTTGCGCGCGGCTCAAGCAAAACAGAAGGCCCATGAGGCCCTATGGCGGGAATTTCTGGCCGCTGCGGGCAGGCGCACATTGGCCGATATCGAGCAGGAGATGACCCACCTGGCCGCCCGAATCGGGTTTTTTGGGCCGCTTCCAAAGGTGCAGTGGCTCTACGCCACACAAAAGCAGAAGGCCCCCTCCTATTGGCTCCCTAAACGGCAGATGCTGCATCTGCATGGACTGTTGGCCGACCGGCGTGTGCCCGACTATTTTGTTCAGTTTCAAATTGCCTACTGGCTTACCCGCCAGAAGGAGGGGGCGAAATGGAGCGCCATTCAACCCAAACTATGGGAGGCCGGCCTGCGCTCGATTACCCAACAGGCGTTGGATTGGCGTCGGCACTGGAACCTCTTTGTAACGAAGCATCATCCGCAAAAGCAGGCTAAATAGGCGCTTTTTTGTGTTTCGCTTGCGCCTGCACGTAGGCGGCCAAAACATTTTGCGCCGTGCGTGCAGGAGAATAGATTTCGGCATGCCGAGAGGCGTTTTGCCCCATCTGCTTTCGACGTTGCGGGTTGTTCAACAAAGCCTCAATGGCGGTTGCGAACGCGGGCGCACTGAAGGGGCATATCAGCCCGGTCTGCTCCGGTATCACCGCCTCCCCCGCCCCTCCCTCGCTCACGGCGATGCAGGGCAGACCGCAGTTCATCGCCTCGATAACTACCAACCCTTGTGTTTCCATGGGCGAAGGCATCAGAAAAAGGTCGGCAGCCGCATACCAGGCCCCGATCTGCTCATGAGGCTGTGCCCCAACAAAGACGACCCGGTCTTGAATTCCCAATCGCTGCACCTGCCATTCGAGCTGGCAACGACAGGGGCCATCGCCAACCAACAGCAAACGAAAAGCGCTTTGAGGCTTTCTCAAAAGCCTCTGTTGTAGCTGTGCCACCGCCTGCAGAAGCAGGTCAACGCGCTTCTCCGGTGCCAGCCTTCCCACATAGAGGAGCACGGGAACCTCGTCTGGAATCGCCAGCTGACATCGCACCCTTTCGCGATCGCCTGGGGAGACCTGGGGGGGAATAACCCCACTGGGCACCACCTGAATGGGCGCGGCGATTCCGCTTTGGGCAAGGGCCTGGGCTACGTAGTGTGATGGGGCAATGATGACATCGGCTTTATTACAGAACCGCCGCATCACGCTGCGCATGGCTGGCGGCCCAAAGCGCCTCACAATGGCCGGTTTTGCCAGCAAAAGCATGGTGTCGTAAAGCGAATGCACGGTGTAGACCAGGGGGATGTCGTTTTTGCGGGCCAAATGGGCGCCGAGCCGCCCCACCGGGAAAGGGTGTTGACAATGCACGATATCGATCTGTAAGCGGTTAAAGTCGAACGGCAACGAGGGAAACGGACGCGCAAAGCGGTAGGGATGTTTGGGGAACGGGAGGGCCGGCAGGCGGTAGACCTGCTCGTCGTCAGGCTGAGGGTCTCCGGCGGCAAAAATAAAGACCTCATGCCCCATAGAGCGCAGGGTCTCTCGGAGAGTTTGAACGGCGATGACCACCCCGTTTAATACGGGGGTATAGCATTCGGAAAAAAGGGCGATACGCATAGATGTTATTTAGCGCTTGCGGCCTGATCGGCAAAAGCGCTGTGTCCAGATTACCTCAAGGAGGCGCTCACAAACAAGAGAAAAGCCCTTCTGTTAGCCAATAGCTTCTGCTTACAACAGGCCGCTGCGCTTGCGCACCAGCCATTCGATGGTTAAAGGCACGATGAACAGCGCAAGGAAAAACGGCGAGTCCCAAAGTTCCGTTTCCCGTGTGCTTGTAACCACCAGAGGACGATTTTTGAGGGAGCGCAACCAGTCATCGAGTTGGTTTGGACGATAGTAGTGGCCTCCGCCGGCGGCCGCAATACGTTTTAACATCTTCTCATCTAGCTCGGGCTTTTGCAGCTCCAAGGCCAGGCTTTCCACCACAAAGGTGGCCGTTCCTTTCGCGTTCGGGTTTTGCGGTGAGGTCACCGAAATGGTATATTTGCCGGTGAGATTTGGCAGGTAACGTGCGGTGTAAAGGCCGGGGGCATTTGGAGAGGGCTGCAGCGCGATGGTTTGCCGTACCCCATTGTTGCCGATGATGGTGGCTGCAAGTGAAGAGACCTTCACCGGATGGTAGTAAGGGTCGAGCAAACGCACGGTAATGCTAACCTGTTGCCCTAGGCGATAGCTGCTGCCAGGCCTATCGGTGGCAACCTGAACGAAGCGTTGATTTCCGGGCAGGTCGCGCGGGGTGAGGAAGCGAATGACCTGTCCCCAATAGCGATAAAAGTAGCGGTCGCCCACCCGCCAGCGCCAACGCCAGGTGCTATCGGCCAAATCCATGTAGCACTTCCCCGCTCCAAAGTTCTGGTAGAGTGCCAGGGGGTAAGGGCCGTAGGCGTTGCTTCGCGCGGAGTTCACCGCCAGCACCACGGCGCCGGGTCGAACCCGCTCGGCTCCCTCGCACCAAAACATCCCCGGCAAGCTCTGCCAAATCTGCAGGTTGCGTGTGGGGTCATCGTCTAGGCGCATGATGGGGCTTTCCTGCCCTTGGGGGGTTAGCTGCCATTGAAACGGATCGTCGGTGGTGACCGGGTTTGGCGAGGAGCTAAATGTGGCGGGCATAAGCGGGTCGAGCATGGTTCCCACATACTCTTGAGGCATATGATTTTCGCCTGCAATCAGCAGAAGGCTTCCCCCACGGTCTTCCACGAACCGGCGGATAAGCTGCAGTTGCGCGTCTGAGAAGTAGGAACGCGGCACATCGCCGAGAATAAGAATATCGTAGTCGAAGAGCGTTCGTTCGTCGGAAGGAAAGCCGGAAATCTTTATATTGCCTTCCCCTCCGCTGTTAACGTCGTCACCGCTGAGCAAAAGGCAAGCGAACTGGATGCTGGTGTCGCGTAAGATGGCGTTTTTGAGATAGCGGAACTCCCAGCGAGGCCTTTCCTCCACCATAAGCACCTTCAAGGGCTTTTGAATAACGTTTTGGACGGCGGAACGGGCGTTGTTGGCGGCCGTGATCTCGCCTGGCTGGGGTGGCACACGAACGGTGTATACAAACCTACCGGGCTGGTCGGGCACATAAGTAAAGACGATCTCCTGTTTTTGGTCGTCTGGGGCCAGACGCACGGTCTGTTGTTGAAAGGGCTGTCCGTTTCGCAGCAAGGAGACGGTTACCGTTTTGCCGGCATAGCCGCGCTGTTCCAGGTCGGCATAGAGGTTCACGACGTTATGCACGCGCACGTTATCATCGGTCAGCACGCTCAGCACGGCGATATCTTTGGTTTTGGTGGGGTCGCCCACTCCGAGGGTGCTGACGGTGGTGTGGAGGGCGCGCGCATCCATGGCCGCCGTCAGCGGGTCTTCTCCCTGATTATTCTCCCCGTCACTGATAACGAGCAGGCCGGCGACGGGTCGTCCCGCCAAATCTTGTGCCACCTCATGTAGGGCCGTGCCGATTTGGGTGCTATCCCCACCGGTGCGGTCTAGGGTAAGCGGGAAGGCGGTGGGGGTTCCGTTTTTATCATGGGGCAGTTCCAGCGCATGCGCTTGCGAGGCGAAGGCATAGAGCCGCAGATCATAGCTTTTGGCGAGGGTTTTCAGCAGCGGGTTATGCTCCAGGAGGCGTTGTATGCGTGCGACACGTGGCAGGCGTCGGACTTCGTCTGGAGAGAGCGCGGTGGCTTGGGCCTCATTTGCGGCGTAGGCGGGGGGAAGGCGTGGGTCGGTTAGCCCCATACTCTGGGAGGTATCCACGAGGATGGCCACCGAGGGGCGCAGGCGCTGTTCTTCGCGCAGGCGGAGGGTAGGTTGTGCCAGCATCATCATAAGGGCGAGGAAGGCCAGCAATCGGAGGGCGAGCAGAGGGGTTTTTACCAGCCAGGAGGGTCGTGTTCCATCGCGATAATAGCACCATGCGAACCAGAGGGCTGCGATGATAAGGAGTGTTAAGGCGAGTGGCAGCACCCACGGTGTAGCGAACACCAGGTGGGCTTGTCGGATACGGCTTGCCGTCTGGGGTGGTATTCCAAAGATACGCTCCCAAAGGTTTGTGGGGAGCACCGAAAGCGCGAATTTCATTCGTTCCTGTTAATGACCATCCATCTGTTTTGGACGTTTCTCACCCCCTTTCTGTTACATGTAGTCTACCCGAATCCTGCGGTTCCATTCTATCCTTGTGTTTCAATCCCCACCAGCTTTAAGGGGAAGGGCGTCGGCCTTGAAGAGCCGGTGACACCCAGAACCGCAAGACGGAACCATATATATTGTTTCGTTTCACTCCCCACCAGCTCCGAAGAGCCGGTGACACGCGCTTCACAGGGCGCGATAAGCGATAAAAATTGAGTTTCAATCCCCACCAGCTCCGAAGAGCCGGTGACACAAGGTCTCGGCTATGGTTTTTGAGAAATCCCCAGGTTTCAATCCCCACCAGCTCCGAAGAGCCGGTGACACCGCTCATCGGGGGCGACCTGGCAAAGTTGACACCGAGTTTCAATCCCCACCAGCTCCGAAGAGCCGGTGACACTCACTGCCGCTGAACGGCATGCGCATTGCGAGATGTTTCAATCCCCACCAGCTCCGAAGAGCCGGTGACACAAAATCTCATGGGGAATTTGCGAAAGCCCATAGCAGTTTCAATCCCCACCAGCTCCGAAGAGCCGGTGACACCCTCAGAGCCAGGATCTCTTGCTCCTGTTCGGAGCTGTTTCAATCCCCACCAGCTCCGAAGAGCCGGTGACACCCCGAAAGTGGGTCGTGGAGGACGAGGTGCACAGCGCCAGTTTCAATCCCCACCAGCTCCGAAGAGCCGGTGACACGGCGTATGCCCGTGCCGAAATCTGCCTGGCAGAGAGTTTCAATCCCCACCAGCTCCGAAGAGCCGGTGACACGCCATTGGTTTGCTCCGCTCACAAGCGTGCTTCGGGTTTCAATCCCCACCAGCTCCGAAGAGCCGGTGACACATAGTGAGGTCAACGGCGTGGTGGGCTATTATTTTGTTTCAATCCCCACCAGCTCCGAAGAGCCGGTGACACTTGGTTCCGGGAGCCCTTGCGGGCTGCCATACGAGGTTTCAATCCCCACCAGCTCCGAAGAGCCGGTGACACCCTCGTTCCCGGCCCCCCCTTCGCCCAGTTCGTGCAGTTTCAATCCCCACCAGCTCCGAAGAGCCGGTGACACCAGTCTCGATAGTCTTCTGTTCTCTTTTAAGCCCGTTTCAATCCCCACCAGCTCCGAAGAGCCGGTGACACGGTGCGGCAGTGGTGATAAGTGAAGGAGGGAAAATGGGTTTCAATCCCCACCAGCTCCGAAGAGCCGGTGACACATCGCATATGCGATCGCGATGGCCTGCTTCTGAGGGGTTTCAATCCCCACCAGCTCCGAAGAGCCGGTGACACTATGAATGGCGAAATAGCGGATATTCGCTCGTAAGTTTCAATCCCCACCAGCTCCGAAGAGCCGGTGACACTCGGCGCCGAAACGGTGAAATTCCGCTCTCACGAAGTTTCAATCCCCACCAGCTCCGAAGAGCCGGTGACACACGTGCCTTTATATTGTCTGAGCGAATGCAACCAGGTTTCAATCCCCACCAGCTCCGAAGAGCCGGTGACACGCGGCAAGAGCCGCCGCCGTCGGTCTGGTATCCGGTTTCAATCCCCACCAGCTCCGAAGAGCCGGTGACACTTATCCCGCACCGTAATGATATGCAACAACCCGAGGTTTCAATCCCCACCAGCTCCGAAGAGCCGGTGACACGCCCAGAGCGCATCGATCATTTCGATGCAGGTTTCGTTTCAATCCCCACCAGCTCCGAAGAGCCGGTGACACTTGCACACAACGAACCGATTGCGTAACTTTAAACAAGTTTCAATCCCCACCAGCTCCGAAGAGCCGGTGACACGGAACGACTGCGCCCTACCCTACTAGCGTATTTGGGTTTCAATCCCCACCAGCTCCGAAGAGCCGGTGACACATCTCTCTGCAGGAGCAACCCCAATGCCTGGTTTGAGAGTTTCAATCCCCACCAGCTCCGAAGAGCCGGTGACACCACCACGACGGAACGTCTTATCTCGTTTGCCTTGAACGTTTCAATCCCCACCAGCTCCGAAGAGCCGGTGACACAATATCTACCCGATGGCGCATTTTGTCTCGATCTGTTTCAATCCCCACCAGCTCCGAAGAGCCGGTGACACAGATGCTGGCGTTATGCCGGCAGTGGGTGGTGGTAGTTTCAATCCCCACCAGCTCCGAAGAGCCGGTGACACTTTCGATGCCGCCTTGCCGGCAGCATCTACTCTAATAGTTTCAATCCCCACCAGCTCCGAAGAGCCGGTGACACCTCTGGAGGGGCGGTTAAATGGACGATCTCCGCTGGTTTCAATCCCCACCAGCTCCGAAGAGCCGGTGACACCAAAAGGAGAGTTTACCTTCGCCACTAATCTGTTAGTTTCAATCCCCACCAGCTCCGAAGAGCCGGTGACACTCCCGATAAAACACTGTATTGGAGTCCCAATTGCACGTTTCAATCCCCACCAGCTCCGAAGAGCCGGTGACACAACGCGGCCAACGCCGCATCGGCAAAAGGCTGCAGGTTTCAATCCCCACCAGCTCCGAAGAGCCGGTGACACATCCCTACTGGACGGATAATCGCGTCCAGTTTGAGTTTCAATCCCCACCAGCTCCGAAGAGCCGGT
>NZ_DATGLN010000258.1:0-3586 GCF_035294165.1 Chthonomonas sp. | reverse complement strand
ACATCGCGATCTGCCCGAACCGTCTCAAGGCAAGGAGGCCTGAACGATGAACCGACGCTCTCCTCTTTGGAAATGGCTCTACCCCGGCATGCATGTTAAGCGCTGGATCGCTTTGGGGTTCATCGGCCTTATTCTTTTCCTTTTAGGGGCAGCGATCATGCTGCAAGCCCATCATGGTCGCCCACCGCTTATTCTTCGGCTGGCCCAGTGGATTATTCAGCATCTTCATGCGGGCATACATCCGGGGCTGTTCGGGTTAGGCCTTTTTCTATTGGGTGGTTTGCTCTGCCTGTTCGCCTTGGGTAAGCTCATTCAGTCGTTGATGAGCGCGCTCGACCCAGAGATCGCGCGCGGCGGCCTAGTAGATGTGGTCTACACACGCCGCAAGTTGGCGCAGGGCAAGCGCGTGGTGGTGATAGGAGGAGGGACAGGGCTATCCACGCTGTTGCGCGGTCTTAAGCGCTATACAAGCAACATCACCGCCATTGTCACCGTGGCCGATGACGGCGGCTCCTCCGGCAAGCTCCGGCGGCAGTTGAATATTCTACCGCCTGGTGATATTCGCAACTGTTTGGTGGCGCTCGCCGATGCCGAGCCGCAGATGACGGAGCTGTTTCAGTTTCGCTTTCGCGCGAGTATGGGCAGCGAACGATTGCCCGTCAACGGGGAAAATGCGCCTAGAGGAGACTATGCGGAGGGACTGCGCGATCACGCTTTTGGCAACCTGTTGATAGCGGCCATGTGTGCCATCAATAACGGCGATTTTGAGCGTGCCGTGCAGGAGACAAGCCGTGTTTTGAACATTCGAGGGCGCGTGCTGCCCTCCACAGTAACACCGGTGAAGCTGAGGGCGGAGATGGAAGACGGCTCGATATTGGAAGGAGAAACAACCATCGCCGAATCCCCGCTGCGCATTAAGCGAGTCGCTCTCGTTCCACTCGATCCAAACGATAAAATCTGCCCGGTAGAGGATGCTTTAGAGGCCATTGCTGAGGCCGACCTCATTGTGTTAGGCCCCGGAAGCCTCTTCACCAGCATTCTGCCCAACCTGTTGGTGCCGGGCATTCCAGAAGCCATCCGACGTTCGCAGGCGCAGAAGGTCTACGTCTGTAATGTGATGACCCAGCCGGGCGAAACCGACGGGTTCTCTGCCTGCGACCATGTGCGCGCTCTTGAGATACATGTGGGGCCGCGTCTGTTTACCTATGTTGTTGTGAACAACGCCGTCCCGGAGCCAAGGCTGCTAGAGAAGTATCGGCGTGCCGGCTCGGTTTTAGTGGAGCCTGATACCGACCGGCTAAAGGCGGAGGGCTATCGGCCGGTCGTGGGCGCTTTCATCAGCGAAACCGATGTGGTGCGCCACGATGCGGTGCTTTTGGCCGAGGCCCTGATGGCGTTGATCGGCGGTAAATCGCTGAGAAAAAGATAGAAAGAGAGAATCGAATGGACGAACTGAAGGAAGAGGTTATTGCCTCCGAGGAGATATTTCGCGGGCGCATCCTTCATCTGCACGTAGATAAGGTGCGTTTAGCAGATGGCACCGTGTCGCAGCGAGAGGTTGTGGAGCATCGCGGCGCGGTGTGCATTGTGCCCGTGAAGGAGGGGCATGTGCTGCTGGTGCGACAGTTTCGTTTGCCGGCAGGCAAGGTATTATTGGAGGCCCCTGCCGGTACATTAGAGGGCGACGAGCCAATTGATCAGGCGGCCGCGCGTGAACTGGAGGAAGAGACGGGCTACCGAGCCGGCAGGCTGCACTTTCTGGGCGCCTTCTACGTGGCTCCGGGCTACTCGTCCGAGAAAATCCACGCCTTTTTAGCCACGGAACTGACCGATGGAGAGGCCCATGCAGACCATGATGAACGCCTCCAGCCTGTTTCTGTGCCGATAGAGGAACTGCACCGGCAGATTCTGCGGGGAGAGATAGAGGACGCGAAGACGATAGCCTCTTTCTTTATGGCGCTGCCTAAGTTGGCCTAATACGGCCGTCTCTACCGATGAGATGGGCACGCAGTTGTTCGACAACCTGCCCGATAACGCTCTGCCAATCGCCTATCTGCGGCTGACGAAAAAGGCGCATCGTGGGGTACCAGATGGTGGTTTCTCCCACCATGCCCCAGCGCCAGTCGGGCGAGAAGGGCAGCAGCACCCAAACCGGCTTTCCCATGGCGCCTGCCAAATGAGCTGCCGCGGTATCCACGCTTATTATGAGGTCGAGTGCGGCGATGGCCGCCGCGGTGTCGGCGAAGTCGCGCAGTTCCGGTGATAAGTCTTGTACCCCCAACCGACGGAGAGTGGGTTGAGCACGCTCGGCAGCCTCTCCTTTTTGAAGGCTGTAGAAGGTTACTCCGGCGACCTCAAAGAGCGGTGATATATATTCGAGAGGGCACGACCGTCTTTTGTCGTTAGGGTAGCGGGGGTTGCCGGCCCAGACGATCCCAACGTGCAGCGTGTCGCCTTTTGGGGCGAGTTTGTCTTGCCAAACCGGCCCGAGTTTGGGTGGCGCCTTGATATAGGGAATAGACTGTGAGAGCGCACCGTGGGTTTTCCAGAGATGGTAAGGTAGGCTGAGCAAAGAGACGTGGAAGTCGAACGGAGCAGGGGGTGGGGCGGGCCGCATGGCAGGAAGAACGGCATCGGCATCGGCGCACCAACTCAAGAGGCGAGCTAGTTCTGGCTGACATTCCAGCAGAACGCGCGCGCCGGTAGCTCTTAGAGGCGTAAGATAGCGCAGGAAATGGAGGGTGTCGCCGAAGCCCCCTTCAAATCTCACGAGGATCGTGCGTTCTCGAAGCGGCTCTCCGTGCCACGGGCGACCCTGAGATAGAGGAGGCAGATTCACGGCAGCTAACTCTAGGCGGCGCTCAAAATCGCCAAAGCCCTCTTCATAACGACCCTGCAAAAGGGAAGTAAGCCCTCTATTC
This sequence comes from Chthonomonas sp., assembly GCF_035294165.1. GTDB lineage: Bacteria > Armatimonadota > Chthonomonadetes > Chthonomonadales > Chthonomonadaceae > Chthonomonas. Next base: position 665 of record NZ_DATGLN010000258.1, on the reverse strand, counting down.
ACCTGGAACTCGGCCGATTCGGGCTTCAGACTTGCCGCTTGCCGATAGCAGCACTCCGCCTTGTCAATAGCGCCAAGAGCGCGCCATACGTTGCCGAGCATGTTGTAGGCCTCGGCCATGTTGGGGGCAAGGGCCAGCGCCTGTTCGTAGGCAGCAATGGCTTCAGGGAAACGCTCTTGCACGGCCAACGCGCGCCCTAGATTGTAGTGCAGTTCCGCAAGGTCGTCCCGCATCGAGAGGGCACGCCGACAAAGCGCCTCGGCCTCTTGGGCTTCGCTATGCTCCAGCAAGAGAACGGCCATGTTGTTCAGCGCATAGATGTTGGCAGACTCTAGGGCTATCGCCTGCCGATAACACGCTAGAGCCTGCTTATGTTGCCCCTGCGCCCGCAACCTGTCCCCTTCAAGCCGCCGTTCTTCCGATGAGGCCCAGCTCACCATCTATCTCCTCACATGCCTTTCAAAAGCAGATTGTTGGTTTTCTCTCGTCTGCTTTTGAGGCGTAGCGGCTTGAGGCGCGCTGCTCGCTTAGGCTTCCGTCTCCTCGTACTTTTTGCGCAGGTTTGCCACTACGGTAGGATCGGCCAGAGTGGTTGTATCGCCAAGCACACGCCCTTCGGCGATGTCGCGCAGGAGGCGCCGCATGATTTTGCCGGAGCGTGTTTT
>NZ_DATGLN010000257.1:0-15591 GCF_035294165.1 Chthonomonas sp. | reverse complement strand
GCGCATGGCCACCGAATCGGCCAAACGGGTGAGGCCGGACATCAAGTTAGGAATCTGCGGAGAGCATGGCGGCGACCCCGATAGCGTGAAGTTCTGTCATCGTATTGGGCTGGACTACGTCTCCTGCTCGCCGTTCCGTGTACCCATCGCGCGTTTGGCCGCCGCCCAGGCTGCCATCGAGAATGCAGCCGAAGGCGATAAGTAAAGCCAAAATTTTTGTTGTGCGGACACCCCTCTGCCACTGCAGAGGGGTTTTGTTATTTTAGGGGTACCGGAGGTGCGTAACAGTTCTTAACAGAAACTGCATAAAGAGGAGACTAAAATGTATCCGTAGGGTGTATTGTAAGCCTTGACTCGGATAAAAACTCTTGTTATACTTGATGCAAGTAGGAATAAAGGAAGTAAAAAATGGGCAAGCGAGCACAAGAGAATATCCCCAGTTTTCTCATCGCCTTTCCGATCGGTGTGTTATATGGTTTGGCCGCTATAGCCAAACTACAATCCTTTTCCAACCTAGTAGATACCGTGCGCATCGCACAGCTTATTCCGGAGGGTTGGGTCGTGTTATTTGCAAAGGCGCTGCTCTTCGTAGAGGTCTGTATCGCTTTAGGGTGTCTGTATAGCCCAACACGGCTGATAGCTTTGAAGACAGCGCTCATGCTAAGCGGTGTTTATCTTGGCTATGGGCTATGGCGTCTGATTGAGCAAATACCTGTTCCCTGCACCTGCTTCGGGGTATGGTTCAAGATGCCTCCATTTTTAGAGATCGTCTTAAATCTTTTCCTCATAGGCTACCTAAGTGTTAGCCTACGCTATTTGCTTCACTGGGAGCCACGGGCTTCTAGCTTATCAACGGCCTCATAGGCTATAGACTATCTTATCCAGAAAGGACAAAAGTCAAATGAAAAACATCCAGGTGATAGGGCTGATGTTAAGCCTTTTAGGGCTGACGATTGGCCTCTTTGGGGTTGGTACAACCGATCCACAGGCGCATGTGTTTGTTACCCACATACTCTCTTCAAAAGCACTTTCAACTCTGCGCGGCGCTGGAAGTGTGTGTCAGAAACTCGTATGCACGAGCCCAGTTAAATGCATCGGTGGGGTCTTTCTTAATGGAAAAGCATTGTCTGAACAATTAATTTACAAGCCAAATTACCAATGCCAACCGGTTATAGGCCCTGGCGATTGCTCAAATTTTGTTTATTATGACTGCCCCACCTATATATTCTGGTCACTTCCTGCATGCGTTGGAAGGGTCGTTGGGTATTATCATCCGACGAATCTGCCAATCTGTGGGCTCGGTTAATAATCGTGCGATGAGGTGGAGGCTTAATGTTTTCACTGCTTTGACGGAGGCGGGAGATGTTCCGCACTACTGTGGTGTTGATTAGTGTTTTTTTGATTACCGTACTCTATCTTCCTACACTCGCCCAAAAAGCGGACTATCTCCGACGCCTCAGAAAGCCTTGAGTATATTGGATATTCGCGAAGCTTTGAAACAGGCCAAAAAGCAGTTTCCGCCAGTACGCGTGACGTGTATCAAGGTGACTCGAACGATGGATGCTGGGCATCCCAGTGTGAATCCGAGCGATTTAGGCCCTTTGCAGAATGCACCTCTTCATATTCCACTCCAACCTCCGGTAGTGACAGACCAAATTGAAGTTGCTTACAAAGGGAACAAAGTATATTGCCATTTTTCGCCGCTCCAAGATCCAACCCAAGAAGAGGATACGGAAATATACGATGGAAAGCAGCAAAATTCGATATCGAGACTGAGCACAACCTCTAAATTAACGGATACACTGAAGAATAGGTCACAAGCCGCTACCTGGGCCTCCCCGCTAGATTGTAGCTATACCTTTGAAGTGGGCTGGAATGCCGACACGGTTTCTGAGTTTCCTTTTCATATATCAAGAGTGATCTATGATAACCGATTTGGCCGATTATATATCCTCGATGGAGATGATAAAACCTATGCACTTCACTACCAATTTTGGATTGCGCCAGAATATGGCTATATTGCCGTACGCAGTAGCATGAGAGCTAGAGGACGTGATGTAGCTACAGAGACACGGGCGGTTTGCGAGCAAGCTATGCTACTCAACGGTGTCTGGTTACCTATTAAGTGTAAGATAGTGCATCTATCAGCAAAGTCAGGAAGTACGCCAGAGGTAACGAGCGTTGAGGAATTCAAAGACATTCGATATTCCTTCGATGTGCCTGATAGTCTATTCACGCCTAAATTGCCGGTTGGCTCCGACGTGTATGATGTGGATAAGCATCTGATTTATCATGTAACCGATAAAGGATGGATTCTTGACCCTCGATCGGTTAAGGCCAATGAGCAGCACTACCTCTTTGCTTGGCTATTTATCGGCAGCCTTACCGCCCTGGTGCTGATCCTTTCCGGCATTTTTATTGGATGGAGGCGAAGACAGAGAGGTGCCTAGGCCAGTGAAAAATATACAACCAAGCAGTGAAATAAAAGAAGATAATCCGTTAACACCTGCTTTGAAGGAGTTGGTTGAAATGGCGATACGCTTGAGAACTAAAATAAAAAATGACAACATTACAAACTGTTGCTGCCCGCTATCGAGTCCGTCTGACCGGTTATGCGATGACCGTTTTGGATTTGAAAAGAAGGAGGGTTTTGGGTATTCTGCATGTAGATTGCAACCACTTCATCGCGTTGATTGGATATACCGATTCCGGAGTAACCGTTGCCGACCCTGTTGGGCCGGGACGGTACTACCTATCTAACTGGAGTTATGGATACTTACAGCGGCGATGGGATGGCGTTATTCTCGTTAAGGAAAACAATGACGCTCGTGACATCATCGTTGGCCACTAGGCGCCTCGCAGCCTCTGTCATTTGGCCGTTACGCATCGGCCTGGCTGTTATTGTGTTAGGCTTCTTCCTCTTGCCAGACACCTTCCTTGGCCGCCTGCTGCCCCTTCAGACCTACGATTTCTTAGAACAGGATGGCATCTATTTCACTTTGGGACAGGAGGTCTTGCTTTTACCGATCATCGCTCTGGTTTGGCTGTCCTACGAAAGAGTAAGTCGAGCGGATGCGAACGCGCAGAGGCTTTGGCTGCTGCTGGGGGGCCTCTTTGCGGTGCACATTCTCTACTGCTTCTATCCGCCTTTGCGCTTGGGCACGCTGCGTTGCTGTATTTACCTCTTGGCGCCTATTGGAGCTGGGCTGTTGGCAACGCGCCTTTGTGGGCGTTTTCGGTACGCGCTAGTCCTCCTGCTTGCGCTAGTATTGCTTCAGGAGGGCTATGCCTTTACCGCCTACCTGCATGCCAAGCATATTGTGGTTTCGGGAACGGTTCGGCGTGCCGGAGGCACGTTTGACGCGCCAAACACTCTGGGGTTAATGGCTGCGGCGGCGTTGCCGATAACCTGTCTGTTCTTACTGGAGCCGAGGCCGCTTTGGCAGCGAGCGCTGAGCGGTCTCTGTTTTTTCGGGCTGATGGGTCTGCTCGCGCTCTCCGGCAGCCGTGCCGCGGCGCTGGGCCTCGCTGTCGCAACCGTTTGGATGTTGTGGAAGGTTACAGAACAGCGTAGGCAAAGCCCGTTGAGATCGGCTTGGTTTTGGGGCGGGATAACAGCCTCCTTAGGAGCTATTCTGTTCATCAACGGGATGCGGTTGTGGGGACATATTAATCGAGTTTCGACCGATCGCTCCTCTCTCGGCCATCTGCGCCTGTGGCGCCACGGTTTCCACGTCTTTGCGAAGCACTGGCTTTTTGGAGCCGGCTTGGGCTACATCTCACTGGCAACTGAGGATAATATCGTTGACTATGTGGCATACGACCCTGAGAATCTGTTACTGCAGTGGCTAGAGCAGTTCGGTGTGATAGGGGGCGTGCTGTTTTTGCTGGCCGTTTATCTTGTAGTAAGAGCTATCAAAGGGCGTTCGCTATGCCACATTACCCTACAGGCGATGTGGGCTGCAACGGCCATCGTGGGCTGTTTTAACCCCGTTTTAGCCACATCGAGCATGGCAGGTGGGGCGCTTGTGGGCGTGCTTTTGGGCAGCACGTTGTTGTTGCCGGCAGATTCGGGCGCGAGCTAGGAGATCACAGAGATCGTGTACTCCTCGCCGGCTTGCGCCTCGAAACGCACCTCCTTATCGCCCTGTGTTAGCCGTTTGCCCTTATGAAGGACGGCCATTCTTGCTGCGGCTCGTATATGGCATGGAGCCGAGCGCAGCGCGCGCACTTTCGCCCCCGTCATGGCGCCCTGGTTCCAAGTGATGTCCACCTCGAAACCGCCGCGAGCGCGAAGCCCACGAACCGAACCCTTAGGCCAGGCGGTAGGTAGTGCCGGCAACAGCGCGATGTAGCCTTCATGGCTTTGCAGGAGCATCTCGGCCACGCCGGAGGTAAACCCGAAGTTACCGTCTATTTGGAAAGGCGGGTGCGCATCGAACAGGTTTAAATAGACCCCGCCACCATGCACCTGTATGCCGGTTACATCTACCGGGGTAAGTAGATCGTTCACCAGTTTATGCGCATGGTCGCCGTCACGCAGGCGGGCCCAGAGGTTAATTTTCCACGCCAGTGACCAGCCGGTGCCGGCATCACCGCGTATCTCCATGAAGCGCCGGGCCGCCTGAGCCAGTTCCGGTGTTCCATCGGGTGTTATCTCATTGCCGGGAAATAGCCCATAGAGAGGCGACATGTGGCGATGATGAGGGTCGGTCGGGGGGAAATCTTTGTACCACTCTTGAATCTGCCCCTGCGAGCCGATCTGATAAGGCAAAAGTCGTGCCCGCGCGCTGCGCAACTGCGCCACAAACTCCGGATCGGTTTTAAGCACCTCGGCCGCCTCGATGCAGTGGCCGAACAGCTCACGAATAATGGCCATATCCATGGTGGTGGCGACGCTAGAAGCGGCCGACTGTCCATCGGGCGCAATGAAGCGCAGCTCTGGTGAGACGGATGGAGCCGTTACGAGATGCTCTTTACCATCTTCGATGAGCCAGTCGAGGCAGAACTCTGCCGCGCCTTTCATTAAGGGATAGGCGAACTCACGCAAGAAGTGGACATCATGGGTATAGAGGAAATGCTCCCAAAGATGCCGGCAGAGCCAGGCGCCTCCCATAGGCCAGTTCGCCCATACGGGGTCGCCTCGCCCCTCTCCAACCGGAGCCGTTTGCCGCCAGAGATCGGCATTATGGTGGGCTGTCCATCCGCGCGCTCCGTAGTTGATGCGAGCCGTCTTCTGCCCGTTTTCAGAAAGCTCACGGATGAATGTGAACAGCGGTTCGGCGCATTCCGAAAGGTTGCAGCTTTCGGCAGGCCAGTAGTTCATTTCGGCATTGATGTTCAGCGTGTAGTTGGAACTCCAAGGCGGACGCAGTTCGTGGTTCCAGATGCCTTGCAAGTTCGCCGGTTGCGTTCCGGGGCGTGAGCAGGCGATAAGCAGGTAGCGGCCGTATTGGAAAAGCAGCGCTGCCAAACCCGGGTCGGGGCGGTGTTTGCTCTGCACAAGCCGTTCTTCGGTGGGCAACATTTCCCCTTCAGAGGAACCTAGATCGAGACTAACTCGGTGGAACAGGCTTTGGTGATCACACACATGTTCATCTTTCAGCGCCTCGTAGGTGCGTCCTTGGGCTTTGGCTAAGGGGGCATGGGCGCGGGCGATAGCGCTTTTTACATCGGTGCTCGGCGGGTTACGAAAACCGTTAAAGCTCGAACCGGCCGATAGAATAAGCACGACCTCATCTGCCCCCTCGACACGGAGACCGTGGGCGGTTGTTTGGAGATGCCCGCCCTTTGCTTTCACATGCACGTAAAGTGCGAACCGCATGCCCGGCCCGTCGGGGGTGTCGGAGTAGATAACCGGATTCGGCGCGTTAAGGTAGTTTGGAGCGATGTGCGCCGGGCAGCGCCCTTGTAGCAGGAGGGTATCGGCGGCGACGCCTTCGAGCGTTGAGGGATGCGGGCTGGTGGGACGTACCGTAAAGGTGAGGCCTCCTGGCGAATCGCAGGTCAGACGCATCACGATGACCTGGGCAGGATGGGAGGCGAAGACCTCGCGTGTAAATTGGGTGGCGCCAAGCCGATAGCGAACGGTGGCAATTGCCGTGTCTAGGTTTAGGTCTCGTACATAGTCTTCGGGCGGCGCCTGTCCAGAATCGAAGTCCAGATAGAGATCGCCGAGGGGTTGGTAAGACTCGTTGTAGGGGCCTTGCATCTTCTGGCACAGCGCATCCCCCTCGTGATAGTTCTCGGCCAGCAGGGCACGGCGCGCCTCAGGAAGCACTTCACGCGCCTGAGGGTTGTTCCAATCGCGTGGGGCGCCGGACCAGAGGGTGTCTTCATTCAATTGCAGGCGCTCGGTAGGCCATCCGCCAAACACCATCGCGCCCAGGCGCCCATTGCCCAGCGGCAGCGCCTCTTCCCAGGCGCGCGCAGGCTGCTTGTACCACAACCGCATCTTCTGTTCGCTCCTTTTTGGGTTGCCTTTGCTTTCTGCAGACAAGGGTAGGCACGAAGCCTACCCCTACACAACCTATTTCATCGCCGAGGGGGTGGTGGTTATGGTGAGTTCAGCCGGTGCAAGTCCGTCGGCTGAGGCCCGCACATGGATGAGGCCCGCATGTTCTCCGGCTCTCACTATAAGCATGCACTTCCCGTTGAAGGCGCTGCGGTAGTCGGCGATGTTAGGCTGATGGCAGCTCGGATCGCCGTTTCCAACGCCGGCAATGGTGCCGGCACCGGTAACTTGAAAATGAACCAAATTGTCGCTGGTGGGAACTGTGCGTCCTTGGGAATCCACCACATCCACCTCGATGAGCGCTACCTCCTCGCCGTCGGCAGGGAGCGTGGTTGTGCTTGGTAGAAGCCGCAAGGCCGCTGCAGGGCCGGTGGTTTCGACGATGTCGGTCGCTACGGTTTGACCGGAGGCATCGTAGGCTTTCGCCTCTAATGTATCGGGGCGATAGGGCACACTCCATTCCACATGGCCCCATTTCGGCATAGGTTTCTTGCCTAAACTCTGCCCGTTGAGGAAAAGCTCCACTTCGTCGGCATTGCTATAGCACCAAACCGAGATAGGTTTCCCCTCCTGTCCCTGCCAGTTCCAGTGGGGAAGGATATGAACGATGGGTTTATCTCCCCACCACGCTTTGTAATAATAGTAGTTATCTTTTGGAAAGCCGCACATATCCATAATGCCGAAGTGCGAGTTGATGCAGGGCCACCAGTAGGGAGTTGGTTCTCCACGATAGTCAAAGCCCGTCCATATAAAGCATCCGGCGACGAAGGGTCTTTCGGCCACCGGACGCCAGGCATCTTCGGCAGTTTGTGCCCAAGGGGGGGCATTGAGATCGTAGGCGCTTACGTAGCCCTTTTGCGGGTCGTTTGCATAGATGCCCCGATCGGATACGGTGCTGCCCGCCTCACTGGCGAAGAAGGGCTTATCGGGAAAATGCTGGTGAAACCAATCGTACCCGCCGGGATTATAGTTCCCGCCTTGGAGGTCTTCGACGTTCGAGATGCCTTTTCCCCAATCTCCATTCATCGCGCAGGTCACCGGGCGCGTTGGATCGAGTGAGAGAACCACCTTCTTCATGGCGGCAAAGATGCGTGCTCCCTCCTCCGTCCCTTGTAGTGGCTCTTCGTTGCACATAGACCACATAATGATGGAGGGATGGTTTCGGTCACGCTGAATCATCGCCGCGAGGTCGGAAAGGTTCGAGTAGGGGGCGCCGTGAGGGGTTTTAGGCGTGTAGACATCGCCTAAATGCCGGTTCTCATCCATCACCAGCATACCGAGGTGGTCGCAGGCGGTCAGCAGCTCTTCAGAAGGCGGGTTATGGGAGCACCGATAGGCGTTTGACCCCATCTCCTTAAGTTTTGCGATGCGCCACCACAAGAGGTTATCGGGCATGGCGATGCCGACTCCGGCAAAATCTTGATGGTTACAAGTTCCCTTGAGTTTAACGGGCTTGCCGTTGAGGTAGAAGCCGGTATCGGCGCGAAACTCGATGGTGCGCACGCCAAACTCGGTTTTCACCTCGTCTAGCGGCTCATCTCCCTGTTCGATGCGGCTTACGGCCGTGTAGAGATAGGGCGAATCGAGCGACCAGAGATGCGGGTTAGGTACGGAGATGTTTTGAACGATTTGGCGTGTCTGCCCCTGAGGAACGAAAAGTGTCGAGGTGGCATGCGCTATCGGTTTGCCGGTGGCGTCGAGGATGAGCGAGAGAAGATGAACCGAGCGAGCCTGTTTGGATTGGTTGGTAACATCCGTTTGGATGGTAAGCAGGGCTTGATGAGAGGACGGAAGTTTGGAGGTGACAAACACGCCCCACGGAACGATGTGTAGTGGGTTGGCAATGGTGAGCCAGACATGGCGGTAGATTCCGCCTCCCTCATACCACCACCCCTCGGCGCTGCGCGCATCCACACGCACGGCGAGCACGTTCCACGCTCCATAGTGCACAAACGGAGAAATATCGTAGCGCACGCCGATATATCCGCTCTGATGTCGCCCCAGAAAGTGCCCATTCAGCCAGAATCGGCTATCTCGGTAGATGCCTTCAAAGTAAATCCAGACGCTCTCTCCTTTGGCTGAGGCGGGAATATAGAAGCGTTTACGGTACCACGCCACGTTGGTTGGCAGAAATCCATGGGAGCCATCGGCATGTTCATCGTAGTTTCCCTCAACCACGAAATCGTGGGGGAGATGAACCACGCGCCATTGGCTATCGTTGTAGGAGGGAAGGGCGGGACCGCGGGCGGCATCCTGATTGACATAGGGCATGAGGAGCGTGTTGCCGATGCCGCCTGCACCGGCCGTATTTTGCACCAGAACAAGAAGAACATTTGGGCCTTTGGGACGCCATGCGCTCTGCAGAGGCACGTCGAAAGGGTCGTCCCAGCCTTCATGGTGAAGAAGGAACTTGCCGTTCAGATAGACGGTTGCGTTGTCGTCCACGCTATCGAAGTGAAGCATGGGGTGGGGGTAAGAGACAGAAGGCAAGAGGGTGCGATACCAGCTGTAGCCTACCCTGCCGTGAAACGTATCTTGTCCTGGCGTGGCCGTGTTCCAGGTGGAGGTATCGAGTTGTGGGTTCGAGTAGGTTATTACGTCCTTCGGATCGTTTTCGCCTTGCTGCCAATGCCACAGGGTAATGGGCACTCCCTGCAGGGTAGCGGGTATATCACCCAAATGAAAGCGCCAGTTGTCGTCTAGGCGCATACGCACGCGTGCGCTGCCTTTTTGGCATGGAAGCGTGATGAAGAGAAGGCCAAACAGAAGCGGGGCAAACATAAAGAAGACCTTTTCCCATCGCCTGGGGCGGGTCATAACTGTTCCTCCTGGAGGTTTTGAAAGGGTTCAATGTTAAAATAGAGTTCATCATCGAACCGATAAGTTCCTGCCGATGCCGCGATCGGCATGCGATATTCGGATGAATAAGGATAGATAGTTGGAGCAAAAGAGACCACTACCGTTGCAACGTGCAAAAGTTCTTACGGTGTTGCTCTATGCATCTTTACTGGTGGCCCTCATCAATACCATGGCTGCCTGGCGACGCACGGCCATCCTCGAGGCGACATGGAAAAGCAACCCGGACGAGCTGAGCGCACGGTGGGTGGCGCGCCAAATAGACGCTTTAGGCCCGAAACCGGGTTCCATAGCCCTGCTGCTCTCGCATCGCAATCCCAACGCCATCTGGTTCGACTATCGTCTGCACTACCTTGTTTTGCCGTGGAACTTCGATCTGTTTTGGGATGTTCTGCCACAAAACTCAAGCAGGCAGTTTGAGCTTCTTATCGCCTATGGGGCGGCGCAAACGCAGCCTATTCCCCCCGGTTGGCGGTTAGTAGGACGGGCGCAGCGCGCCTCGCTCTATGCTTCTTCAAGCTATCATGGCTTTTCCCTCCGTCCGCAGAGGCCTAGCAGCCTCTTCTCTCTTTCTCTCTCCGCGTTCTTCGGGCTTGTGAGCCTAGGGGTGTTGGTGATAGGAGGGTGGTGCGCTCTTAGAGTGGTCTCTCCTACGCGGGTGATGGCTACTTGGTGGGGCGAGCTTGCCGTGTCGCATCTGGTGGGAGCGGCCATGTTGGCCTGCTGTGTCTCACCGATCGCGTTTGCAACAGGGTATTTAGCCCTCTGGGAGGGCTATGCAGGGCTTGTGGTCGGTGTGCTGGCTTCTTGGGCCGGAACGCGCATCTTTTCAAACAGGCAACCTAAAGCCTGCTCCAGGTGCATAGAAACAACGGTCTCCTGCTTTGCGCAGGAGCGGCTGCTTTCCATTCTGGCATGGGGCGTGCTAGGGATAGCGCTGTGTGTGACGGTTTGGCAGGGGTTAGCGCTCGGCATTGACTGGGATGGTTATTCCATTTGGCAGCTTAAGGCGAAAGCCTTTGTAACGCTGGGCGGCTCCTTAGGTATTTTGCACGATCAAAATCACTTCTTCTATGCCCATCTCGACTATCCGCTGTTGGTACCCTTACAAACCTGGTGGACGTGCGCGCATGCCGGTGCCTATTCAGAGTGTTGGGTGCAGTGCATAGGGCTTCTCTTTACCGTGGATATTCTCGTTCTGTTTGCCGATTTCGGCTTGCGGTTTATAGGGCGCACACCGTCCGTGGTGGGGTGTGCGCTTCTGCTGGCTATGCCCGTTTTCGGCCACATGGCGCTGTCCGGCTTTGCGGATGTTCCTCTCGCCGCCTATCTCCTCGCAACAGGAATAGGGGTTGTGCTGACGCTTTTGGGAGAGCAGGGTGCGCTCTGGGTTACCGGATGGCTATTTGCAGGGCTTACCTTAACGAAGAATGAGGGTTTGGCCGCCGATCTCGCTATGCTCCTTGCCTTCCTTTATTGCACAAGAGACCGGCGGCACTTAAGGCGCCAAGGGCTTGTGCTATGGCCGGGTTTTCTCCTATTTGCCTACCTTCCTTGGACGACGATGAAGCATAGATGGCATCTGACCAGCGATCTTTTTGTGCCCGGCGTACTGCAGCGTGCCGCGAACCATACGCTGCCCCACCTGCTCACTATTCTCTCCGAATGGACGTTGCATCTGCTGCAGATCGGCCCTTGGTATCCGGCCTGGGGGCTGTTGTGTGTGTGGATTATTGTGGGGTTATTGTGTCGTGGGGCGCGCGCACAAGAGATGGCTCGGTTCTTTGCCCTAGTGGCGCTTCTGTTGTTGGCCTTCGACTCGGGGGTGTACCTCATCACCCCGCACAACCTTCATTGGCATATCGCCACTAGCATGGACCGACTGCTTCTGCAGGTGGCTCCTCTACTCCTTCTCACCGCTTTTTGGGTCTGTTTTGGCAATTTGCGCCAAGATTCTCCCTCTTAATCTGCTCTTAAACTCAAATGGAGTAGACTAATGCAGTTATGTTTGTAAGCCCCGATAGGAGGAGTGCAGCAAAGTGTTAAGAAAAGCGTCATGGTCTATTTTGGCTGGAGTAGGTGTGAGCCTTTTGGCAGCTAGCCCCGCTTTTTGCCGCCCGCAGCAAAATCCTCTGGCGGATGTAAGACCCGACCCGGCCATTGCTCGTTATGCAGTGCCTGCGGATAAGGAGCCTACCCTCTCGCGGGAGGAGTTGCTAGAACTTATCCACAAAAAGATTCGCTATGTCTTCATTCTCTATCAGGAAAACCGCTCTTTCGACCACTATTTCGGAACCTTTCCTGGGGCGGAGGGGTTATTCTCCCATCCGGCGGCGGAGACTCCTGGGTTTTACCAACCCCTTGTTGGGGTAGACGGGCTAACGCGCACCATTCACCCGTTTCGCATTGGGCCGGCCGAGTTTGCTGCGGATACGGACGATGTGGATCATTCGCACGATGGCATTGTCGCCAAAATGCACATTGTGGATGGAAAGCCGCAGATGGATCGCTTCGCGCTCACCGAGGAGCGGAGGATTTCGCGGGAGGGCAATCCCTCGCTAAAGGCGGTGCAGTTCGGCGAGCTTACCATGGCCTATGTGGATGGGGACACGATTCCTTTCTACTGGCGTTATGCCAACCGTTTTGTGCTTTTCGACCATATTTTTCAACAGATGACCGGCCCTTCTACCCCCGGCAATCTCGCCATCATTGGGGCTCAAAGCGGCCTGACTCAGTGGATGCTCCATCCAGAAGAGGCTTTTAAGGGGGGCTATAGCCCCGGCGTGCCGGTTCTCAATGATGCCAATCCGTTTTGGGGTTCGCGTGAGGATAGCACCACAGAGGGGCGTATGCCCTATAATCCGGAAGACCTCCGCTATCCTCCTCAACTGAATCTCACCTACGCTACCTTGCCGTTGTCGCTGACGGGTAAGCGAGCCAAAGAGGTGACCCAGCATGACCGCGACCCCGATAAAGACCTGGCCGATGTGCTTGACGATGTAAGTTTTCTTTCCAACTCCGGCGGAGACCTCATTCCTTGGGGATGGTTTGAGGAGGGTTTTGACAAAGAGCCAACCGATGCCAACGATGCCGACCCCACCGACGCCGCTGGGCTTCATGCCTCTTACGTCACGCACCACAACGGCCCGCAGTATTTCGGTTACATCGCCAACAATCCGGAGATGGCCAAGTCGCTGCACGGGCTTGAGGACTTCTTTGAAGCCGTTGACCATCGCAAGCTGCCGGATCGCGGGGTGTTTTACGTAAAAGGGGGCTATCGCAATATCTTTGGTATGAAACCGGGCGATCCCGACCCCAGCGTTCAGAAGAACTTTCTCGGCGATGATGACCACCCCGGCTATTCGGACGCCCAGATCAGCGAGGCAATGGTGGCCGAGGCGATCAACCATATCGCCCGTAGCCCATACTGGAAGCAGTGCGCGATCATCATTACCTGGGACGATTCGGAGGGCGATTACGACCACGTGCCGCCGCCGATGCGGGCTGTTGGGCCGGACGGCAAATGGCTTTCGGACGGGCCGCGCGTGCCGCTTATCTTCATCTCTCCCTTTGCCCGCACGCACTACATTGCGCATGAAGTGGGCGACCACGCCTCTGTGGTGAAGTTTGTAGACGCGGTATTCGGCCTGACGCCTTTGGCCGATCTGCCAGATGAGAAGAAGGGTCGCGCCATTGGGGAGCAAAAAGGGCTTCGGAACATGGGGCCTTTCGACGACATCACCCCCGACATCACCGATCTCCTTTCGGCGTTTGATCCTGCCCGTTTAACCGGCAAGGCGTCTCCGCTTCCACCGAGTTACGTGGAGATTCCTGAAAACATCGTGCACACCCTGCCACAAAAGAGCGGCTACGGTCTACGCCAGATAGGGGTCGTTCCCACCGATTATCGGCTAGGGATTAAGAACGAACTCCCGCCCGACTTCAATCCGCGTCCGGGCACCAATCCTACCGCGCCGAAATAGGCACAGGCTTGCAAGCAAACCGAAGACCTTTCAGCTCTCCGCCTTATAGAATGGGGGGGCGTGTGGAAGAAGAAAGCCCACCGGCTCCCTGAAGGTCTGTGCCGACAGACCGCTGGTGTGCCTGTATCGTCTGCGAGGTCGAGCCTTTCTGCGCTGAATGGAAAGGCTGCGAGTGCCGTCGGTTGGTGGTGGAAGTAGCCCCCGCGACACGCCCCAAATCTGTTCAGGCTGCGGCTAGAGCGTCCCCAAGAAACTCTCGGTTCGGTGGCACTCCTGCCCTTACTGCGGTTTGGGAAACCCATCGCGACATGAATGCGGCCTTGAACATCCAAAAGAAGGGCGCAGGCAGCGCCTCCCCAATGGCACAAGCCATCGGCTGAGAAACGAGAACCCCATAGGCTTTAGACGTGGGGGTGTTAGAAGCGGGTATAATGAGCAGAACTCAGAGCAGCGCTGAAACGTATCGGAAAAAAGATAGCGCAAGCGAATGCTTCGACGATTTGGTGACGGGAGTTAGTGATGGCCTACAAGACGGTTGAGCTTGCATTGCACGACTCGGCTACACCGGTTCCGAGCTTTGGGCCGGGGGGCACGCCCTATGTGCTTGCCAAGCTCGATGAGTTGGTGAACTGGGCGCGACGCAACAGCTTGTGGCCACTGACATTCGGTCTTGCCTGTTGCGCCATTGAGATGATGGCCTCTGCCGCCACACGCTTCGACATTAGCCGCTTTGGGTCGGAGGTGTTTCGCGCATCGCCTCGCCAGGCCGATGTGATGATCGTGGCCGGAAGAGTCTCCACGAAGATGGGGCCGGTGTTGCGCTCCATCTACGAACAGATGCCCAACCCCAAATGGGTCATCAGCATGGGGGCCTGCGCGAGCACGGGCGGCATGTACAACAACTATGCGATCATTCAGGGGGTAGATCAGATCATTCCGGTAGATGTGTACGTTCCGGGCTGCCCCCCAAGCCCCGATGCCCTCATCTACGCCGTAATGAAGCTTCAAGAGAAGATCAAGGCACAAGGAGCCGGTAAGCTGATCGAGTTGACGCCTCTACAGAAAGAGACTTCGGGGAGGGAAAGTAGGTAATGGGGTTCTTAACGCGCCTTGGAGCCATTAAAAACCAAGTCGGTGAGACGGTGGGAGGCGCCAAAGCCATCGCCATCGGCATGGGCATTACCCTGCGTCACTATGTGGAGCAGCAACTGAAGCTCAAACCGAGTGGCACGGTGCAATATCCGGAGGAGCGGCGAGAGCAGTATCCGAGAATGCGTTGGCGCCACTACCTTACTCGCTACGACGATGGGCTGGAGAAGTGCATCGGGTGCAGCCTTTGCGCCGGTGCCTGCCCGGCTCGCTGCATCTATGTAGAGGCGGCAGATAACACCGACGAAGCGCGTTATTCCCCTGGAGAGCGCTATGCCGCACGCTACGAGATCAACATGCTGCGATGCGTTTTTTGTGGCTACTGCCAAGATGCTTGCCCCACAGGGGCCATTGTGCTACGTAAAGATTTTGAGCTGGCCGACTACGACCGTCTCGATTTTCTGTACACCAAAGAGATGCTTTTGGAGCCGGCCCCCCTTGCCCCAACCGTTGCCGCTTCCTCTATTCGACCGGTAGAACGCGAGTTAGAGGCCACCAAAAGGTAAAAAAGGCCTTCTTTTTTGTCCACGCTCGAAGTGGCAGAAGGCAAACAAGCTTGAAGGCTCTTGATGATTAGCGCCCAGAGCGGCCGGGTCCGGGGCTTGAGACCACACCGGCATCGCCGCTGCTAAGTACCTGTGTGGTCGTGCCGGTCTGTTCAACCTTGCCACCTTGTTGGCTAATGCGCCCAACACCGGTGCCGCCGGCACCAAGCTGGCGGCCTGTGCCGTTATCGCCCTCCACAAAGTCGCTCTCGTAGCCGGGCGACGTGTAGTGGATAGGGAAGGCATCGCAGCCGGTAAGTGCGGCAAGGCCTAAAACCGCTATCAACCCCAAAAAAAGACGCTTTCGACCTATAAACAGCTTCACAAGAACGCTCCTTAATCTATTCTTTAGGGCTTCTCTTCGGCGTCCCCGGGTTTCTGTATGCCCAACTGCTGCGCCTCGTTGGGCGTAAGCAGGAGACAGCCGGCTAGGTACAGAAGCTCTTGCCGCGAAAACGGGAAGAGAACATCCCACAATTTCGCTTCACGCTCCGGCCCCATCTGTCCCTCAAAGAGGGGGGCAATGATCGTGATGTCAATATAA
>NZ_DATGLN010000256.1:0-100954 GCF_035294165.1 Chthonomonas sp. | reverse complement strand
TTCTCTGCTATTCGTGAGCTGTTTGACGAGAGAAAGCCAGTAAAACAACCTGTCATGCAGTATTCCCTACAGACTCTGGAATGTTACACCTGTCACTATCAACGTGGTGTACATAATGTTTTTACCATGCGGTATCCTGATCTGCAATTTAGTCGAGAGTGAGGTCAACTAACATGATGAAACGAAGAGAAATCGCTCTGATTGTGGCAGCGCTCTGTGGCATTGCCTTCATCGTCTATTTTGCATTGCGAAATCATGGAAGCCATGCGGAGACCGAGCATACGGGCGTACCTATCAATACGGGTGGCCCATCCGATAACCCCGTCGCTCGAGAACATGATGCCGAAAACTTCGCCAAAATGGGCATAATGAGCAAAAATGACTACCTCCGACTGGCTCAACTCCAAGATAAGGCTAACACACAGGGACACCTGTCTGACCAGGAGATCGCCTGGGCTGCCGCGCTCATGAAAGCCCCTTCCCAAGCTCCTCCCCTCGCTCATCTGCCCATCCTTGCTCTCTTCTCAAGCCTTAAGCAGATCACCCCGAAGCAAGAGGAGACCATCTTTCAGTCCACGCTCCCTTCTTTAGCCAGCAACGATATGGGGAAGGATGATCTCTACATGGAGGCGAACGCCGCCCTCGACCTGATGGAAAAATTGAAAGACCATCGGGCCATTCCCTATCTCCTCCCCCTCCTCAAAAACCCTAACGCGAAGGTGAGGGCGAAGGCAAAGCGTGTGCTGGCCGAGCTGGGCTATTCTGCTTCTTAAATGCACGAGGCAACCAATGGGTAGCGCAAGTTGGTGGGCATGGTTCCTATTTGGTAGCTGCTGGCTGGCACCGCTGCAGAGGGGTTATGCCCAAGTGCTGCCGAGCAGACCAAGTCCTTTCCTGCTGAAGTATCTCTGCCAAGCGACCCCACTTCATGGCACGCCTCCCGAAGGGAATCATCCCCACTCTGTGATCACCATAGCCTACGATGGGCGTTACCTATGGTACCGTTCCGACGACGGCACCGTAACCATCACCCTCGCCTACGACGGCAAACAGAGCTTTGTTTTCTACTCAAACCAGTTACAGATCACCCCAGGCCTGGCCTCCATCCCAAACACCATCTATCCTCTCCCCGGAATCCCCCTTCCCTATCTCCGTGCGGCCGATGCGGTGGGTGTTCCGACCTCGCACCCGTCTGCACACTGGCAACGAGCCGTTCGCGTAGACGTTTGCAACGAAAATGAACGCTTTGCCCCTCCTCTTACACTGCGAGGTGTGGAGGAGGGAGTTTTTCTTAAAAAGAAACCGTTCCTCGCCCAATGCACCCTTTTCGGGCCCGATAACACCCTGCAGCAGTGGGACTATCAAAAGCCGATCCCATTCCAACATGCATGGTTGGCCTCACTGGTCGTTCTCACTATTTTCCGTACCGACCCAAATAAGCATCCGATCCCTCTTGCACAACGGCGTTATCGGCTCTTTCAAGCCCTGCCGACCTTCCCATCCGGCTGCTCGCTCTCGTTTAAGAAACTGCTGCAACCGGGAATGACGGTAATGGATTTGCATACCGATCCCTCTACCGAGTTCGTTTTCTACCCAGAAAATGGCTCCTTCGCTCAACAGTGGTCTGCAGCACAACACAAACTTTCTTCTTTGTACCGCTCCTATACACACAGTGCGGTCAGCGGCATGGTTGTGTGGGTTGCCCTCTGCCTGTTGGCGTTTTGGGGCTTTCGGCATTCTGCTTTATCTGATAAGCCGAATACGACACAACATCCCTCTCTCCGACAACGGTGGCCTCTTCGTTCTTTTGCCATCGCCCTTGCCGCTTGGCTTTTGTGCGATGATGTGCTGGGCCACACCCCCATCGAAAAGTTAACCCTCCAATATCGGTTTCAACCGCTACGATGGGGCTTCCACGATTCGTTTTCTCTCGTATTGCTAATCGCTGCCGCCACGCTGACGTGGCTCTGGTACCTCCCCACCTCAAAGCACCGAGATGGATGGTATCTTTGGGGAGCAACCGGCACCCTTTTAATGGCCTACTGCCTCACCGCGCTCCTCACCACGGAGCAGGGGCTGCCGCTCGTGCTGTGCACGTTGGCAATAAGCGCGATGACGATTGGTCTCCTTTGCGCCAAACTCTGCGGCTCGCCCCAAACCCTCTTTCGTCTGCTTGCCGGGCTTGGAACGGTGCAGGCCGTCCTCGCCATTACTTTACGTATTTTGGGTCGGGAGCATTTTCTCTCTGGCACCGTTATCCGAAGCTCGGGGACGTTCGACGATCCCGGCGCCCTTCACACCGTGATGCTGCTCTGCACGCCCATCGCGCTCGCCTTAGCACTTCACGCCTTAAAACGATGGGAAACATGGCTTTGGACGCTAAGCACCGTGCTCCTCTTCCTCACCGATCTACTTACTTTGTACCGGTGGGGCATTCTTGCTACCGCCATCGCCATCCTCTGGGTTATCGCTGCGAAATATCCCAAACGGGCCTATATGCTCGTTGCAGCCTGTGGTCTTCTAGGTCTGGTGCTTTTTACAACCTATCTTCGCACACATGGACATGCGAACTTAACCTCCTCCGAAGGCTCGTGGCAGGGCCGACAGTTTTTAATGAGCGCTGCTTGGCACCAATTTCTCCGGCACCCCCTCACCGGTGTGGGGCTGGGAATGCTCCATCTCTGGGCGCCGGTTGGGGGCGATCCGGAGATACACACCGTCGCCTCCCAGTCTTTCAATATGGAGTTGGATTGGCTGGCACAAATGGGCATAGCCGGTTTTCTGCTGCTCGGTCTCTTCATCTACGGCTTCAGTCGCGTGCTGAAGGCAGCACAGCATCCCCTGAAATCCGGCCTGGCCGCTGTGTGGCTGGGTGTCTTGATCAACGGTCAGCTCGAGGCGCCCCTGATAGCCAATGGTTTTACCGTCGCCTCTGCACTACTCGGAGCGACCCTCCTGATGGCGCTGCAAGGCGACGAAACCTTGCGTGAAGGCTACCATGTCGAATCGGTTCGTTTGGAAACGAACGGTGCCGTTTCATCTGTTATAGATAGTTAGACATGCACTCGATAGCGAAAGTTGAAGTTTCTATGTCTGTACCCGAACGAAGTCAAGCTGTCGCAAATGCGCAAAGCTTCGTAAGAGCGGTTGTATTGCCTCTGCTCTACTTGCTCTGGACGGAAAGCGTTGTTAAAGACTGGTTCCTCTCCACCGCCGATAGTTATCCCTACCGCCTGGCCGGGTACCTCACGTTGGCCGCATTCGCCGGCCTCACTCTGCTCCTCACCGTGCACGACCTTCGCAAAGTTTGGATGGGTCTGTTGGTAGCCCTTAACGTTTTTACCGTAATCGGCCTCTTTCTTCACGGCGGGCCCAATTTGGGGCTTTGGACGACCTTGCCCACAGCGCTTGCCGTCGCCAGCCTGTGGGACACCAAGGCACGGAAGTTTGCCTGGCCATTTCTTCTCTTCGGAGGGGTGGTTACCCTGCTCTGCAGGCTTCCCCTCCTCGAACACCTCCTCCTGTTGCTCGCCCCAACGCTTACCGCCCTACTGCTTCTGTTTCAAAAAGCGCCAACCGGGCTTCGCGTGGCTTTGCTTTGTTGCTCTATGGCCGGTTTTGCTACGCTGGTCTGGCAAACGGTGCTGCCGCATCCGGTTCTTCACCTCCTGCACGCCGACCCCTTTGGCAGCGGCCTCGACACCAATACAACCTCTTCCTTTGCCGGTACCTATCTTCTAGAACAAGGGCCTTTCGCCACTATCAGTCTCACCCTCCTACTGACGGTAGCCGGCCTGCTGGCTCTGCACCTCGCGCTCTTTCCCGGGTCACAGGCGCATCCCCATGAATCGCGGCTGGCCGCTAGCGCCTCGGCTACCCTTTTGGCTCTCCTCGCAGTGAATGACATTCGGCCTGCCTTCCTTACCGCCGATGCGGCCCTCGGCACTTGGCCGCTAGCCCTCGCTCTAGCCCTGCCCGGCTTCATACACTCCCCAAAGCCGGCTCCCTCCGCCGAAACGCTTGCAAAAATCCGTGCCCGACGCCGCAGGTGGCTTCTTTTTACAGCTCTGCTAAGCGGCCTATGTATGGCATGGCTTATCGCCTTTCTCTATCATGCCTATCGCCTCATTCTGCCCTATAAAGGGCATGGAAAGCCGCCGGGCTACGGCGTGTACGTGCCGCTTAACCACATCTCTCAAGCCATGCAAGACGCCACCATCGCCATGGAGGATGGCTCGTTCTACCAAAACTACGGAGTGGATTGGGATGCCACCGATCGCGCTATGCGCATAGATATCCGTGCCGGCGAGATTAAGCTCGGCGGCAGCACCATCACTCAACAGCTCGCCCGCAACCTATTTCTCACGCCGCATAAAACCCTATCCCGCAAACTGGAGGAGATAGTTATCGCTCTTCTCATGAACCGAATGCTGCCAAAACAAAGGATTCTGGAACTCTACCTTAACACCATTGACTATGGACTGGGATATCATGGCATCGCACAAGCCGCATGGGGCTACTTCTATACAACGCCCGATAAACTAACGCTGGCCCAAAGCGCCCTTCTTGCAGGTCTTGTGCCCCATCCTCCCAAACCCGACCCCCGGTTGGCTGCCGCCGGTGAGGTGCAGTATATCCCCCTCGATAAGTTGGCGCATTGGCAAGAGATCGCGCTCGGTCGCCTCGGCGCCTTCTTTGGAAACCGCTATCCGTCCTCTCAGCTCCAGCAGGCCGCCCAAACGCCGCTAGACCATCTCGTGCGCCCTTACCGCGATGCCTACGATAGAGGCGCCACCGATTCGATTCCGCCACACTGGCTAGGCGTGGCCTTCTACAGCTTCGTGAACCCGCAAGCCCCTGCCCCTATCCCCTTCGTTGCACCATGCCTGAAACAACACCTGGCCTCCTTCCTCCTCACCGCCCATAAAACACTGGGGTTGGAGGGCATCCATCATCTGGGAGTCTATAACGACCGTACCATCCGAAACGATCTAAAACATCTCTCGGCCCATGCCTATGGTCAGGCGATAGATATCGCCGGCTTTGTCTTTGCGAATGGGACAACAATTTGGGTTAAAGATCACGATAATCCAATTGTGAAGCAGAAGCTGTTAAAGGTGGAGCAACTGCTCAAACGCCATTTCGACCTCGTTTTGGATTGGCAAAATAATCCCTCAAAACATCAAACCCATTTCCATTGTGAGGTGCGAGGGCCACGCCCACCGGCGCCAACGCCTCCGCCCTACATGTTGCACAACAGCATACCGAATAGCGCTGCTGGTTTCTGATAGGAAAGGAAAACCAAGATGAAACGATTAGCTTTCACCCTCATCGAGCTGCTTGTGGTCATAGCGATCATCGCACTACTGGCTGCGTTGCTCTTTCCTGTGTTTGCTCGAGCGCGCGAGGCCGCGAGGGCTACAGCCTGCCTCTCGAATGTGCGCCAAGTAGGCCAAGCCGTGCTGATGTACACACAAGACTATGACGAGGTCTTTTGTCCCTATTACAGCACTCTCGTCTACATTAACAATCAGCCGAACTTTGTATCCCCCAACCAGTTCTGGCCGCAACTCGTTTGCCCTTACGTTCAGGGAAACGTCATCGGTCACGGTCATTTAGGGCAGGCGCTTATCACCGACCTACCGGCCATCTTCACCTGCCCCGACACCACGCCGGATAAAAACTCCCAACTGGCCGATTGTGCCGGAAACGGCTATATCGCCTCCTACGGCATCAGCGATGATATCGTCAACTGGCGCGGTCCCGACTCGCATAGTGGAACCCACCTGCCCGCACCTCTAGCCGCCGTAGCGGCTCCGGCTAACACGGTGCTGCTCTCCGAGACCTTCGACTGGCTCTGCAGCGGCAAACAACCTGGAGCAGCCCTGCTGCTGAGCTACTTCGATGTCTCCGGTTCCAACATTCCCTCCGGCTCCAATGGAGCTTGGTGGACGCTAGCGGGTCGCCATAGTGCCGCCTATGTGCGCACAAGCATTTCCGGCAACCCCTCGCTTCCCGATCCCAAATCCACCAACAACACCTTCTTCTGCGACGGGCACGCCAAAGCCATGCACACCTCTGACCTCGCCACCAACGGGAACTATTGGAGCCTTAGCCAAAATAACCAGTGGCCCTAACGGGTTGACTTCGCTTAAAAGGGTTGCCGGCTATAGACAAAGGAGCGGCGGATAGGCCGTAGGGGTAGGCACAAAGCCTACCCCTATTTGGGTCTGTTTTGAATAACGGGAGCACAGACGGCCGGTTACAAGCCTTTTGCCTCCTGTACTACCCATTTCAACACCGCCTCAAGGATGCGAGGGCCATTCTGATCGTCACGTAGCAGCACGTCGGAGATGTAGAGAATTCGCCCACGCTTTCCATCCGGTCCCGGGGGCAACGTGGCGAGAGCGGCCGCAACGCCGTAGTCCTTGCCGGAGGCGCCAACTACCCGATAGATCGGCTCCACAGTCGAACCGGCAGGCACGGATGCCATATCTACGCTGCGCAGACGGGGGTCGCCATCTGGATAGGCGAACCGTTGGGGCAAACCGCTCAGCACATGTTGCCCCTCGATCTCCTGCACCTCAAGTCTATCTTGCGGCATGGTCTCAATGGCGTTGTAGAGTGGCAATCCAAGGCGGGGCAGCAAAGGATCGGCGTGAGCCGGCTGCTCTGAAGCCTGAGCGTAATAAAGAGGATAGGGCTGGCCGGTTAGCAGCACAAGCGTTCCGCCTTGTTGAAGGTAACTTTGCAGAGCTTCTGCCGCATCATGGGGCTGTTGTACCGTATCTAGGTAGTCTTCACCGTCGAGGTCAAAAACAACCTTGTACTTCTCGGCATTGAACGCCTGCGGGTTCACAAGCTGCTCTGGCGTGAGTTGGTCACATCGAGGCCGAAAATCACCGTAGTCCAAAAGGTTCGCTATAGGGCTTCCGTTCTCGGTATAGGGAAGGATGGCAAGTGCGCCTTCAGGCACCTGCACTGCTAGTTGTTTGATCGATTCTGCAATCTGTTCAGAACGAAGCATGGCCGTCCACCGGAGCACATCTTGATGCATGGCCCCCGCCACTCGGCGTGCTATCGCTTGGCTTGCCGTGCTCGGCAACCCCATAGCCGCGATAATCGTCCTCCCATTTGGATTGATGCTCGCTACACGCTGTCCTGCTGGTACCTCGTAACCTGCCAATAGCAGCCGAGCCGTCATAACGGGCGGCCATGCCTCCCAAGCAAGCGCAGGGGTTGTATAGATCGGCTGTGCCTGTTGGCCGTTCTCCAAAAGCACCTGCGGCGCCACCGATGTATCTTGCCCTTCAGGAAGGGCTATATACAATAGGTAGACGTTCCGAAGCCCGGCAAGTGGGTGCGACCAACGAACAGGCTGCGATGCGCCTCTCAAAGGTCCCTCTGAACGCACAAACGGAACCCAATCTATCCATTTCAATCCTACCCATAGGCCGGCGAAGGCCTGCTTATCGTTCCAACTCGTCGGCAGAGTCGTGTCGGTAGGCAACGCCAATGGAACGAAAGGCACGTAAGCCTGCGGAGAGATGGGATTGTCGGCAGCCGTTAAAGGCGGAAGCACCGGCAGCGACTTCGCGTGAGTCAGATCGGGGCGACCAACAATAACCGTATCGCCAACATACACGCCACGCACGATCACCGTCCAAAGCGCTTTCGGATCGCGTTGAACCTCCACAGCACGTTCCTCCCCATTTGGAGCACGGACGACAATAGGCTCTGCAGAGAGATCTCCATAGGGAAAGGTGATGGTAACACCGAACGGCCCCGACTGCGGCCCCGTTAAACGAAATGCGAAGTCGCCATCTCCCGTACAAACATAGCGTGCGAGCCGGAGTTGGGAGTTCTCTCGGTCAAAGGCCATGGCCGCCTTTTCTCCGGCCAACACACGCACTACGGTATCGCCCACCGGGTCCATCAAGGCAAAATCCACGCCGAAGCCGTAGTGGGCATGATGACCGGGATAGAAGGGACTGCCGGGCGCCAAGCCATACTCTTCGGCGAACTCGGATGGCAGATAGTCATTGAGAGAAGGATGGTAGTTATCTTGGTAGAGCCGATACCAACGAGAAAGAGAGCCTTGCAAAGCCCACATCAAGATGGGATCGCCCGTGTGTACGGCCACCTGTGCGAGCGTATCCAAGTCCCAGAACACCTCGTTGGCGCAGGCCGCCCCCGTCCAATCTCTTCCCGAATTCGGCTCCCATAAAAAGGCGCTGGAGACGCTATCATCCCGTCTGCTGTCGGCCGTCCACATCACCATATACCGATAGACGTAGGAGCGCGCTAATTGCAGCGCCTGAATCGCCCGATCGTGGCGGGTAGGGTCGCTTTTGAAGGTGAAATAGTAGTCCAACAGGAAGGCGATGGGTAGTGTGGCCCCGATGGCAAAGGGAGAGGAGGGCACATCGGCAAACTCACAACGAGTCCACACCATCTGCATCGCCCAGTTGTAAGCCCCATCAATATAGGGTAAATAGGCTTTCTTGCCCTCATAGTGGTAGAGATCGAGCAGCAGGCGAGCCGCGGCAAAGCCGTTAGCATTGTGCATTGTGGTTACCGGCTTTCCTCCCCAAGGGTCTGTCCAACGCCCCACCAGAGGCTTCTCCCAATAGGTACAGGGCCTTCCGTTCACGGTGAACCGCTTGGTGTACTTTAGAAAGATAGCCGCCTCCCGTTCAAGCTCCTCTATCCGCGCGCTATCCCCCTGTTTAGCCGGCGCCGCCACGGCGCTCTCGTTGTGCCAATACCATCCGTTGATCAGCAAGCTTCCCGAAATCTGAAAATTCCCCTCCGGCCCCGCCAAAAGACTACCGCCTGGTGCCTCCGGTGGCGTCTGCATGTGACCGGCTGCGCCGATATAGGAGAGGTCTACCGTCGTGGGAACTCGCGGCAGCCTTGCCCGTACAAAGGGGTTCCTCCACCATCGGTGCCAGTTGAAGGAGTTTGGATCGGTGGTAGGGCCAAGGTTCCTACTGAACACTAGGTCGGCGAAAGAAGCGATGTGTGTGCCATCGGTCGGATAAACACACTGCTGGTACCCTACTCCTCCATAGGGATAGACCAGCGCCACAAATTTGCTCTTTCCCACTCTATCCGCCTGACGCTCACGACGCTCCAACGGAGTAAGAGCGGACTCCCCGTCGTCATCAACCCCCTCTTTAAGGGCGTCGGTGGGTGGCACTTCCCCATTGGTCGGCGTGATCAGCCGGTTACAAAAGCCCGATGCGATATCTCGCTCAGAGTTGTCGGCGAGTCGTGCCTCCTGAAAATCCCACGCTACATAGAGGCCATGGTCTGGGTCCCACAAACCCGTCAGCGGGAGCGGCTGCCCTGAAAAGGGAGGGGTCGTAGACCATTCGCGGTTATAAGGATAGGCCGATAGCTCCGGTGTGCCTATATGTACATCCAAAAGCAAGGGAAACAGGTCGGCACGGGGTGTGGCGTTAAGCCATCCGCCATGTTGCCACAGAAGCGCACTCGGCATGAGGATTTTGAGAAAATGAAACGGCTGCTTCCCCACCTTTTGCTGCCATGCGGCAGGGGAGAAATGCGCTAAGGTGAGGTCGAAAAACACTTTTGGAAAATGTCCCGCCCTCAACACCACCTCAATGCGACTGTGAGAAAGTTCGAGACCGCTATGGGGCGGGGCCTGCAGCTCAGGAAAAAGCATACGAGAGAGACTTCCCGTTTGCCGAACTTCGATGTGCGAAGCAAAGATAAGCCCTTCAGAACTAAAGTGAACGGGGGCGATCTGCCGACCGTCCTCTAGCACTTCAAAGCCGATATAATGCCCCGAACGTTCCAAAGCCAATATGGTGATGACATGCCCATCACGCCGTTGCTGAATGGTGGGAACGGCACCGGCAGAGACACTTAGCAGACTAAGCCCCAACACAACAAGGGAACTTAAGCTACCCTGACGACAGACCATTATTGGTCATCTACTCCTTCTGTCTACTTGTTTTAGAGAGTAGCTTTCTGTTAGCCAAACACCGTGCTTTTTCCTGCCACACGCTACCGGCCATGGGCGGCATTTAATAAAAGGTAGAATAGAGTCAAGCGTTTTCGTGGAAGGAGAGACCGTGTCCAATCTAGGGAGGATTTTTACCGCGATTGCCGGTTTCAGCGGCTTTCTTTCGGTGGCCTTAGGTGCTTTTGGTGCTCACGGACTGCAGGCGCATTTGGCCGCCCTACAGATGACAGAAGTCTATCATACGGCTGTTCAGTACCATATGGCGCACACGCTGGCGCTTCTCGGCGTGGCTCTTCTTATGGAACGCATGAAGCCGCCTCGCTACCTTGCTTTGGCAGGTTGGCTTTTCATCGTGGGTATTGTTCTCTTTTCCGGCAGTCTCTACGTACTCGCCATCTCCGGCATCCGAGTTTTAGGGGCCATTACGCCTTTTGGGGGTCTCTGTTTTCTGGCAGGCTGGTTGTGTTTAGCGGTAGCCGCGCTTGTGCGTAGTTAGGCGCGGCTACCGCGGCAGGCTCTATTTGGAGGGAGGCACCTCTTTGGTAGAGGGAACAGAGGCATAGCCTGGTGCCTGCCCAACGAAGGCAGCGCGACCGAGGGCCGCATCCAACTGGGCGCGGGCGATGTTGTAGGCGTAGAGTGCTGCCACCTGGTCGCTCTCGGCCTGTGTCAGCGAAGTTTGGGTGGTGTTCAGCTCCAAGATGGGCGAGACTCCCTGTTGCTGCGAAACGCCCGCCTTATAGCGCACCTGGGCTAGACGGTAGGCTTCTTGCGCCTGTGCAAGCGTCACATTGGCTACCGCAACGCGGTCTTGAGCCTGGATAAGGTTGATGTAGGCTTGCCGCACATCGGCGCTTACCAAGTCTACCGCGTTTCGATAGGCCACCTCAGCCTGTGCTAACTGGCCGTGAGCCTGCTCTCTTCGCGCACGTGCTAAACCGCCATCCCAGATGGGGATGTTCACATTGAGCGTGACCGCCGCTTGGTTAAACAAGGTAAAGCCGGCTGCGTTGGGATTAAGCGTATAGCTGAAGCCAAGGCCAAAGGTAGGCAGTTCGCTGGCGTTAGCAAGGGTTAACCCTGCTTTTGCGGCATCCATCTGCGCCTCTGCCTCCAATATCTCCGGCCGTTGGTGCAGGGCTTCTTGCACCAGCTTTTGGTACTCCGGCCCAAGGTTAAGAGGGTCGGCAACGGTCAACGGCTTGCCCCCACCAATACCCTCTTCCGCCAAGGTGGCCGCTCCCGGCACGATCTTCTGCATCTGCTGGGTAGGTGAAAGTACCCCCTGCCCGCTGTCGGCATTCGCCTCTCCCGATGGGGCGGTAGATGAGGCGTTCTGAGGCGCTGCCGTATAGAGAGGCACCCCTGGTGGAGTCGTTATAGCGCCGGCATCCGTTATCTCCAACGGCGCCGAAATGGAAAGCCCCATCACGTTCTTTAAATTGGTAAGGCTTAGGCTCAGCTGCTGCTGGGCGCGAAGGTAGGCGTCTTGCGCGGCGGCAACGTCGGTTTGTGATTGAATCACATCAAAGCGCGGTGATACACCGGCTGCATAGCTTTTTTGGGCTGTATCCAGCCGCAGGAGAGTCGTTTGCAATGTATCGGCAGCAACGGCCAGCTGTGCTCTCGCCTGAAGCACCTGATAAAAAGCATTTCTTACCTGAAAAACGATCTGGTTGCGGATGCGATTCACCTCCAGCCGCGCCGCCACCTCTTGGAACTGGGCTTGGGTTTTAGCCGCCTTCAGCGTGCCAAAAACGTCGAGCGGCAGCGATGCCTGTGCAACCACAATCGGGTTGAATGTGTAGAGTAGCGGCAGTGTAACCCCGCCGAAGGTCGCCTTGTTTCCTCGGTTGAATTCCGTGATCTGGGCGTTTACTCCCACCGTTGGATTGAAAGCGGTGCGCGCCTCCTCTGTGCGCCCCTCGGCAGTGAGAAGGGCGGCCACCGCCTGAGCCAACTCCCGATTTGTACCCAATGCGATGGCCACCGCCTGGTCTATTGTTACCGGCTTTCCCTGTAGGTAGCTCTGCAAGGCGTCGAGGCCTGGGGAGTTCATCAGCGGTTGGGAGGGTTTCGGTAGGGGGAGAGCCGGCTTCGGCACCGGGCCTAACGGCGTTGTTGGCGGAGCTTGCTGGGGCAAGGGCACCACACCCGTTGGCACAGGCAACGGTTTCACTTGTGCCTGTTCTTGCGGCGTCTGCGCATAAGTGGCCAGCGGCACGGCCAAAAGGCAGGTCGCGATAGAGAGTAGGCCGCTTCTTCGTCTACTCGGTTTTCCAACCCATGGTATGGTGTTCAAATCTGTATCCTCCTTCTGCATGCCAGCATCTGTTCCGATTGTCAAAACAGGAGAACGGATGCAAGCATTTTCAAATAGGTGAGTTTCTGCTCAATTTACGATTGAACAGGCGAGGTTACTCCGTAGCAGTCGCGATACGCAAAGTCGGTTTCTGCGATGATCTGCTCTTTGCAACAGTTTTGGCCGTCTAGAGCGTCTATCTACTAACATCGTGGAAAGGAGACAATCAACATGTTTGTAAGGCGCACATACCAAATAGTGCTTTCTGCTTTCTTGCTTGGCTTTCTTTTATCCATAAAACAAACGGCCTACGCCTTCGATGTAACGGCCACCCTGAACAATCAACAGGTCGTTATCGGAGATTTAAGCTATTCCGTGGGAATCGCAAATGCCAACACAGGGCAGGAGACAGGGACTTTCTTGCTTAAACAGAAGTACAACTACCTCATGGACGACAAAATGGGTTGTCAATTCCGGTGGTTCCAAATCATCATCCAAGATGACTGTCCGGCAAAGTACAAAGGCAAGCCACTAGCAGTCGCAGTAGACCCTCCTTCCGGTGGGTGGGACTACCAGAAACCTAATGGAGGAGCCGACACCTCACCCTACTACGAGAATGATGATAATGGAAACTATGCCTATCCTAACTATGCGCAAAGACATGATAAAAACTACAACGGCGGCCCCGGGTTCCTTGGGATGAGTTGGACAGACGACTACCCAGGCATCTGTGATGGGAAGAACGTTAAGACCACCTGGCAAACCTATCTTGTGTTCACCGGCCCTAAGATCAAAAACGAGTTCGACATCCTTTTCGGTTACCAGTGGACGGTCGGTAGAGATAATAATGGCAATCCGGTTTTCAATAGCTACGATAATAATGGGAACGGCATTGACCCTACAAAGCAGATAGACGTCACCCAGACACCTCCGGTAAACTATCTGGATGAAGCGTTGAATAACTCGGGTTTCAGCGGCTGGAAATGGGCTTTTGGAAAAGACCTCGCACTCTACTGCCCCGCGGCATCTACTCCCGAGCTTTCGGCGGGTCTTAGCTTGACCATCGCTCTATTGAGCGTGGTTCTGTGGCATAGATGTCGTAGCAGACGCTCGATGGCCACAAAACACTCTGAAGGATAAATCTCTCGAATAGCAAAACCATGCTTTCAGCCAAAAGGTTTACCCTTCGATCCATCAGGACATTCTCCCGGAGGGAAGAAGCATGAAAAGTTCTTCCCTCCGCCTAACTATCGCTGTTCCTAGTTGGCGTGGTTCGCGTACGGTCTTTCTCACCGATCGTGCGTCCCATTTTCATATCGCCCTTGAAAACATTTCAGAGCACCCTATTCGCCTTTGGAGCGAGGCCTGCTCTTGGGGCTATGAGGCTTTGTCCTTTGAAATGCAGACACCGAATGGCATCGTTGCTATCAAGCGTAAGCCCACCAACTGGAAACAAAATATCCCTGATTCCATCCTTCTAAACCCTAGCGAGCTACAGATTTTTGATATCTACTGCGCTACCGACGAATGGACGCATTTCCCTCTTCCCTCTCCTCAACACTCACGAACCGTTCTTCTCAAAGCCGTTTATCTCGTAAGACCAGACCGCCTATCGAAACAATATAATATCTGGTCGGGTCGGCTTACATCGGATTGGGTTCCTCTGTTGTTTGTGAATCATCTTGTCTCTTAAGTCCGGTTTCCTCCTCCGTTATTTCCATATCACCATCTAGTAATGCATAAAAACGGCATCGTCTGGCGTATAATGTACACTAAACATCACTGTGTGGAGAGCAACATGGTTTCCGGCAAATCCCTGCGAAAAACGGCTTTTGCGTCTCTTCTTCTGCTCGCTTTCTGGGTTATCGGTTGTGGCCGCCAACAGACTACCACTTCCGGCCCCACAAACGCCTCTCCAGGAGCGCCCTCAGGGCAACAGCCTTTTCGAGTTGCCCTCATTATGTCCGGTTCAACGACCGATCATGGCTGGAACCAGGGCGCCTACGAAGCCTTAAAAGCAGTGGCTAAAAAGCTCGGGCTTAGCGATAGCCAAATCGCTTTTAAGGAGCAAGCAACCTCTGCCGATAGCCAACTAGAAAGCCTTCGCGCCTTCGCCTCCCAGGGCTACAATGTAGTTATCGGTCATGGTGAGGAGTACGAACAGCCGGCACTGCGCATTGCACCCGAATTTCCGAAAACACTGTTCGTTATCTCATCAGGCAGTCAGGTTGCGCCCAACGTCACCCCTATCGTCTTCAAGCTGGAAGATGGAGCCTATCTCGAAGGGATGCTTGCTGCCGGAATGAGCAAAAGCGGCATCATCGGTGCCGTCGGTGCCGATCCCATCGGCCCGGTCAAAAGCGTTTTCTCCGCCTACGCACTCGGCGCCAAGGCCATCTCCCCTCAGATCAATGTCCTCCAACCCCTCTATACCAACGATTGGGACGACGTTGGCAAGGCGAAACAGGCCACTCTCTCCCTCATTGGCCGCGGTGCCGATGTGATCATCCAAGACCTCGATAACGCCGCTCAAGGGGTGTTCAATGCCGTAGAACAGAGCAATCGGCCCGGCCACCCCGTCTATGCGCTCGGAACGAATAGTGACCAAAACGGCAACGCCCCAGATGTGATCCTGGCAAGCGCGCCGATCGATCTCTATCCGGCTTTCCTTAATATTATACAGGCTGCCAAAGAGGGGACTTTTAAACCAAACGCAACCCCTTATGGCCTCAAATCCGGTGTGATCGGCTTCGTGTATAACCCTAAACTAGAGCCTAAGATTCCTGAAGCGCTAAAACAAAAAATAGATGCGGCCAAACAAAAGATCATAGATGGAACCCTCGTTATACCGAAAGCGGATTAGCCATGAACTTAGCGCGTGACACCGCGGCATCAACAACTCCGCTTGCAGCGCCATCTTCTACCGTCCCCTCAGTGCAGATGCAGCAGATCGTCAAGCGCTATGGCGCCACGATCGCGCTGAATGCGGTGGACTTCGACCTTCAGGCAGGCGAAATCCATGCCCTGCTAGGCGAAAACGGCGCCGGCAAATCCACCCTCATGCACGTTCTCTCGGGCATGACCCAGCCCGATTCGGGAACCATTCGCATCAACAACGCCACGGTTAACATCGCCTCTCCTAAAGAGGCACGTCGGCTTGGCATCACGATGGTGCATCAACACTTTACCCTTGTACCGGCCTTTACGGTACAGGAAAACCTAGCCCTCGATGCCGACGTGCCCCTACATGCTCTTCGCTACCGCACGGAAGAGGCCGCTAAGCCGGCCCTAAACCAGGCTGCCGCGCTCGGCTGGCAGCTCGATCCTTACGCTCGTGTTGAAGACCTTCCTGTAGGCATCCAACAGCGCATCGAGATCGCGAAAGCACTGGCGACCAACGCACAATGGCTTATCTTCGATGAACCCACCGCCGTGCTTATCGGTGAAGAGATCGAAGAGCTTTTTCGCGTCCTCCGCACACTTCGGAATTCCGGGAAAGGGGTGGTGTTCATTACCCATAAACTGCCCGAAGTGATGGCCCTTGCCGATCGCGTTACCGTGCTGCGTAGGGGGCAAAAAATCGCCACTGCCTCTATCCATGAGGTCAATCCGACCCTCCTCGCCCAATGGATGGTTGGCGAAGCACCCAAAGCACATCCTCTGTCGGAAAGTAAACAGGTTTCACGCCCCCTCCCCAAAACACCCGCCTTCCGCGCCGAAAATCTTACCGTGCTTGGAGATAAAGGAGAGAGCGTTCTGCAAAATATCTCCTTCGAGGTCTATCCTGGAGAGATATTCGGCATAGGTGGTGTGGATGGTAACGGTCAAACGGAGCTTGCCGAAACGATTGTGGGGTTACGAACTCCGAAATCCGGCCGACTGCTTTGGTATGAAGGCGAGTTTCAGCCCGGCCAACATCCTCGCATCGGCTATATCCCGCAAGACCGAAGACGCCATGGGCTAGCCCTCACTATGACGGTAGAAGAGAACCTTCTCTTTGAAGCGGTGAAGGAGGCCAAATATCGTTTCGGCCCTTTCCTGCGTCGTGCCGCACTACATGAGTTGGCCGAAACGCTTATTCGCGAGTTCGATATTCGAACCCCCAGTGCAAAGCTTCCGGCCTCGGCCCTATCCGGCGGAAACCAGCAAAAGATCGTCGTTGCCCGTGCTTTGCATCACCGTGCCGAATGGATTGTCGCCGTCAACCCGGTACGTGGTCTCGATATTAACGCCACCCAGTTCGTGCATGCCCAACTCCTCAATGCAAAACAACGTGGTGCTTCTATCGTGCTTATCTCTACCGATCTCGACGAACTGGCTGCTTTGGCCGACCGCACGGTCATTCTCTCCAACCATCAAATGCATCCCATAGACCTCACCCAACGCGACGCCACCCAAATCGGTCTTCTGCTCGGTGGCGCCTCTATCAAGGAGACGCCTTAATGTCTCTCGCCAAGCGCCTTCCCGCAAAACTCACGCCGTTCTCCCTCCTAGTGCGCTTCTTTGTCATCGCTTTTCTCTACATCATCGGCTTTCTTATTCTTTTGGTCGCAACTTTTGCCGTTTTTGGTGTTGCTCCCAACAAAGCGCTCTTTGCGTTGCAACAGGGCGCACTCGGCGGTGGCCCCATCTCGCCTGCCTATGCCATCTCTGAAACTCTCGTGCGAGCCACCCCGCTTCTGCTCACCGGACTGAGCATCGTTGTGGCCTGGCAAGCTGGTATGTTCAGCATCGGCGGCGATGGCCAGCTTCTTATGGGGGCGCTTACCGCAACCGTCCTTGCGCAACTACAACATGTGGTCAACCCGAATCTGCTTATCTTTCTCATGCTGGTGTGTGGAACCCTTGTTGGCGCCCTGTGGGGGGCCATTGCCGGCTGGCTTAGGGTAAGGCGCAACGTGCAGGAGGTTATCAGCACCATTATGCTCAACTACATCGCCCTCTATCTCGTGGGCGCTGCGGTGGTGGGGCCGCTTCAAGAATCCTCCCATAGCAACCCCGAATCCAACCTGCTGCCCGATAAGCTTCTCTTCGCCCACATTCTACCCCCCTCGTGGTCTGGAGGCATTATAACACGGCTCCATAGCGGCGTGCTTCTTGCCTTCCTCGCAGTGCCCATCGTCTGGCTCTATCTCTATCGAACCCTCCAAGGCTTCCAACTTCGTATTGTAGGTCAAAACCCAGAAGCCGCACGCGCTGCAGGGATATCGGTAAACCAAACTCGTGTCCGCGCCATGGCGCTCTCCGGTGCCCTCTGCGGTCTGGCCGGTGTCGTTCAGCTTCTTGGTACAAGCGAGCGCCTAAGCGCCAACTTTTCTCCCGGATGGGGCTATACGGCCATTCCGGTGGCCTTAGTCGGTGGTTTACACCCCATCGGCACGCTCCTTTCAGCCCTCTTCTTTGGCGCCCTTGAGGCCGGCTCGGTGAACGCTGAACAGACCCTACAGGTGCCTGCCAGCCTCATCGCCATCGTACAAGCAGCTGCTGTATTGGCCATTATCGGCGTCAACGCCTGGCGCCAACGCTACCCCACCGAACTGAAGGATTAGAGAAACAGAAATGAGCATCGTTGCAGGAGTTCTCCTAGGTACCTTGGCGGAGACGACCCCCCTTCTCTATACCGCACTCGGCGAAACGGTAGCCCAACGGGCCGGGGTCATCAATGTGGGGCTAGAAGGCATCTTACTCACAAGCGCCTTCACCGCCAGCTTCGCAACGTATCATATCGGAAACCCTTATATCGGTGTAGGTATCGGCATGTTAACCGGCATCGCTTTCGCACTGTTATTCGGCTTTTTCGCTCTTGTGTTGCATGCTGACCAAGTTGTTACCGGGGTCGTTTTTAACCTCTTTGCGCTTGGCATCACGGGCACGCTCTACCGCTTTCTTTTCGCCTTACACGATAAAAGCCTTATTACTTCCCAGCTTCCCCTCATCCATCACACGGTAACCATCCTTACACCGCTCTCTCTACCTGCCGTTGCCTTTGTTTGGTGGTGGCTCTACTCTACGCGCAGTGGGCTTGAGCTGCGCGCCTGCGGCGAACAGCCGCTTGCAGCCGACGCAGCCGGCATCTCCGTTCGCAGAACACGCGCCATTGCCCTTATTTTTGATGGCGCGATGGCCGGTATTGCCGGCGCCTTTCTCTCCGTTGCCGACTCCAACACCTTCGTGCCGAACATGTCGGCAGGTAAGGGCTTTATCGCCCTCGCCATCGTCACAGCAGGCCGCTGGAACCCTATCGGCTGCCTGGTGGCCTCGCTGCTGTTCGGTTTCACCAATTCTCTGCAGTTTCAAGCCCAGACGCTTGGCTTCGACACACTCTATCGCCATACAGCTGCAACCCTACATCTCACCATGTTCTTGCATCGGCTTAACCTCGACCATTTTCCGTATCAACTTTTCCTTGCTCTTCCCTACGTCGTCACCATGCTTATTCTCTTCGGCAGCAGCCGCTCCACGCGTGCCCCTGCAGCACTTGGTCGCCCCTATCGTAAAGAATAATGGAGGAATGAAGCACCCATGCTGATAATGACGCGCCGTCTCTATTTTGCTGCCGCTCACCGAGAACTTCCCAACTCGGAGCTAACCGGAAATACCTACACCCTCGATGTAGCGGTAAGGGGCCCTATCAACGAACGCACCGGATTACTTGTCAATATCAAAGAGCTGGATCGTATTGTAAAAGAGCGCGTTCTCAACCAAATAGATGGGAAATGCTTGAATGACCGTATATCGTTTTTCCAAACGCAACCGGCAACCCCGGAAAATATCGCCACCTATATCGCCGAAACCATCCAGCCGCTTCTCCCTTCTGAAGTGCAACTGCACTCCATACGGCTTCAACCAACTCCCGTCCTCTACACCGAGTGGTTCTCTCAACTTACGGAGGCTGCCAACATGCTCCTGACAAAAATCTATGAGTTCTCTGCCTCTCATCGTCTTCATAGCGATCATCTGTCAGAAGAAGAGAATCGTGATCTGTTCGGGAAATGCAACAACCCCAACGGACATGGGCATAATTACGAACTCGAAGTAACGATCTGTGGCCCCATCAACCCGACAACCGGCCGAGTGCTTCCACCGGAATGCCTTGATGCGATTGTAGAGCGCGAAGTCCTCTCTCGCTACGATCATCGCTATCTCAATTTAGATGTGCCAGAGTTCGCTCATGTGGTACCTTCGGCGGAGATGATCGTAAAAACCATATGGGAGCGCTTGCGCCCGTGCATTCCGACGCCGGCGCGTCTCTATCGGTTGCGTCTTTACGAGACGCCGCGCAACCTATTCGAGTACTCAGAAGCAGATCAAAAGGAATAACAATGAAATCGAAACTTGAAGAGATTTACGCCTCACTTCTTGAAGAGATAGGCGAAGACCCAGAACGTGAAGGGCTTATCAAAACTCCGCATCGCGCTGCTGAAGCCATGCGATTTGTTACACGCGGCTATCGAATGAACCTAGAGGACATCGTTAACGGTGCCATTTTTAAGGCCGATTCTGACGACATGGTCATTGTACGAGGCATCGAGTTCTTTTCAATGTGCGAACACCACCTCTTTCCCTTCTTCGGCCACGCCAATATCGCCTATATCCCGGACGGGCGAATTATCGGGCTTTCCAAACTCGCTCGCATCACCGAAATGTTTGCCCGCAGGTTACAAGTTCAGGAACGTCTCACGGTGCAGATCGCCGAGGCCGTACAAGAGATTCTCAAACCGAAAGGAGTGGGGGTTGTTCTGCAAGCAAAGCATCTCTGCATGATGGCACGTGGAGTGGAAAAGAAGAGCAGCGATATGGTAACAAGTCACGTGTTGGGCGTCTTCCGAACCGACCGTAGTACACGAATGGAGTTCATGAACCTCCTCGACCTCAAGGAGACATGAAAAAACCAAGTCCTATATAACCGCTTCCTAGAGGCACTCCCACTAGAACGGTTTGACAGGCTTTCCGTCTACTCGCACCTCAAAATGGCAATGCGGACCAGTTGCCAAACCGGTGGCGCCCACACGCGCGATAACTTGCCCCTGATGCACCGTCTCGCCTACATGCACCAACAACTCGGAGCAGTGACCATAGAGAGTTGTCAAGCCGCGCCCATGGTCTATTACCACCGTATAACCGTAGCCGTTCAAATAGGAGGCCACAATAACAGTGCCGTCTCCTGCCGCATGAATGGGCGTTCCCTCAGGTGCTGCGATATCCACACCGGTATGCATGCGATAGCGGTGTAGAATCGGGTGATAGCGCATTCCAAACTCCGAGGTGATCACTCCATTCACAGGTTTTATCAGCTCCCCTCGCCAGATGGGGGCAATAGCAAAATGCTCCTCGGCTTGGCGCAACTCACGCCTCGGAGCATTGGGATGCGCCGCACGCCAGGCGGCCTCCTCCTCACGGCGTCGTTCTTCCAACAGCCCAGATAGAAACTGAATTCGCGCCGTCATCGCCTCGGCCTCGCCTTCCAGCTCGTCTAATTCCTCCTCTTCTTGCGTTCTCAGGGCTACTGTGTGGCTCAAAGCCTCCTCTTGCTGCCACTGCAGCGCCAAGTACTCTTTCTTCCGCCGCTCATAAAGCGCGGCGAGCTGCTGTTGCTGAGCCTCTTGGGCCTCCAACCGACGCTTATCTATTTGAATCTGCACGATATCGCGCTGCACCGAGTTGATCAGGGCCATATCGCTCCGAACGATCTGCCGCACATAAACTCCGCGCGACAGAAGGTCGGAAACGCTGGCCGCCCGCAATAAAACCTCCGCGTAGCTTATCTGGCCCCGCATATAGTTCTCACGGATGCGCTCGGCCAACATTTTTCGTTGAAAAGCCAGTCTCTTCTGGGTGGCCGCTAAATGTTCCAACACCCTCTGATGCTGATGTTCTAGGGCGCTCATCCGGTCGCTAACATCCTGCAGACGCGCACGCGCCGCATCTACCTGTTGCTTGGTTACGTGCAGGACGACGTGCAGATGGTGCTCTCTCACCTTTGTGGCATGAATTTTTGCACGCACTACAGCGATATGACCTCGTAACCCGTGCAGCTGAGAGGCCAATTGCTGTTTTTTTCTAATCGCTTCGCGTGCAAGCTCAGCCGTTATCTTCTGAGCCTTTTTGTGAGACCGTTTCAACGGCCTCGTAGGGTGCGATAGATGACGACCAGGAGACCCAATGCAGCTACGCCCGGCCAAAGAGCACAGGAATAGGCAGAAGATGAGGAGGATAGAGGAGGCGTGTCTCATGTTTGCCTCAAAAACCGATGAATTGCGAGCTGACTTCCTATGATGCCGATAAAGGCCCCCGTACAGATAAGTCCGACGATCACCTCGACGGGTGTTATCTGCGAGGGAATGTCTCCTACAAGTGGTGAATGTAGGCTGCTTACAAAACTACTTACCTGACGTGCCGCAAAAATGAGCAAACTCGCGGCGATGGTTCCCCCTAGAACGCCGTGGAAAGCCCCCTCTAACAGCAGTGGAAAACGGATGAAGGAGGCGGTCGCCCCAACGAGTTGCATGATGCGAATTTCGCGTCGGCGGGCAAACACCGTTAGGCGGATAACGTTCTGAACGCTAAACAGGGTTGCTACGAAAAGCGCGATCGCCGCTGTTCCCCCTAAAACACGCACCATGCGTTCAAACCCTCTTAGCATCTGCACTTCTGCATTGGCGTCGTTCACCTGTTGCAGTTGAGGAAAATGCTTTTTATTGCGGAAGAAAGCCGCCAACCTACCAACATCGGCGCTATTGCGCGCCTGCACGGTCAGCTTGTCCATTAAGGGGTTCATCGGCATGGCTTGGGTCAGTTTTGGTTCCTCGTGCTCCAGAAGCGACCACGCCTCCTCTTTCGTCACCAAATGTACCGAGGCTACGGTTGGCAGCGCCTCAATCTGATGCTGCAAGGCAATGACTTTGTCCCTCGGTACGTTCACACGTAAGAAAAGATCGATCTCGTTGAACTTCTGGGGCTGTGCAGCGATGTACTCATTGATGCGAAACCCCAACCACAAGCACCCTCCAAACACGGTGAGGGCCACCGTCACCGTCCCTAAAGCTGCCAACGACATCAGGCCATGCCTACGGATGTTCAACCACGCCTCTTGTATGAGGAAAAAGAGACTATCGAACCTCATTGTCTCCTCTCACGATAACGGTTGCATATGCGCCTTGTGAATCGTCCCGCACCAATCTTCCATCGGAAAACTCGACCACACGGCGCTGCAAGCGGTTTACGATCGCCACATCGTGCGTGGCCACCACCACCGTCGTCCCATTGTGCCCATTGATGTAGGCTAACAGGTCAACGATGCCCGCCGAGGTTTCGGGGTCTAGATTGCCGGTTGGCTCATCGGCAAGCAGAAGGTGTGGTTCGTTGACCAGAGCGCGTGCGATGGCTACACGTTGCTGCTCACCTCCGGAAAGCTGGTGTGGGAAGGCATCGGGGCGACTGGCTAGTCCCACCATTTCCAATACCCTGGGCACACGTTGCCTAATTTGGCTGCACCCGGCCCCAATAACCCGCAGTGCGAAGGCCACGTTTTCATAAACTGTGCGATCGGGCAACAGCCCAAAATCTTGAAACACCACTCCCAAACGGCGACGGAAAAAGGGGATGTCGCGCGGTCGAAGGGCGCTTACGCTAATGCCATCTACGATGACCTCCCCTTGTGTGGGTACCTCGGCGCGATAGAGCAGCTTTAGCAGTGTGGATTTGCCCGCGCCGCTCGGCCCCACCACAAAAACGAACTCCCCCCGTTTCACACAGAGATTGATGTGTGATAACGCGGGAACTCCTTCCGGATAGATCACCGATACATTGCGGAGCTCGATCATAAGCCTTCAGAGCTAGCTTCCGGGAAGCCGCTTTCTTGCTGCGAGGATAACAGATTAAGACATTTTTTCTAGCTTTCTGTCAACCCTTCACCTCTAGTTGCTCCTCTAAAAAGGATTTTAGCACGAGCGCGTTGTTGTGTTCCCTATCGCGCGCACTGTAAAGCAGTGTAATGTTGCCCGCCTTAGCCGCTGTGATTAACTCCTTTATTGCGATGGCATCGGCCTGCTCCAGCTCAGAGCGATAACGCTGCTGAAACTGCTGCCACTTCGAGGGATCATGCCCAAACCACCGTCGCAACTCGGTTGACGGAGCTAAATCCTTTAGCCAGCCATAGAGATGAAGCGCATCTCGCTTGACCCCTCGCGGCCACAAGCGTTCCACCAAATAACGCTTCCCGTCATCTGGCTCTTCTGGATCATACACACGTTTCACTTTGATCACTGCCCACCCCTCCGGCTATCGTTACTTCTAAAGGCGGTCGGCCGTCAATGGTCTTTTGCGGGTTGCCCTCGGCAAAGTCCGGTCGTACCGGTTTTCGATGCGACCAGATGGAGTAGCCTACCCAGCCTAAAAAAAGTATCGCCAAGCCATGGCTGTACAAAGCCAGAGAAAACCATTGGCAAAGCGCAAAGATGCCAAAAACGATGAGCAACAGAGAGAGGAACTCCATAAACTGTGCGAAGCGCCCCGCAAGCATCTAACTCTCCACCCCCCCGGAATTGGTGAGGCAAAGCGTCGTTTCTGCATCGAACAGGTGCGCTCGGCACTGCTCAATACGCATATAGAGGCGCTGCCCTATCTGCGCCCGAAACGTGGGGCCACCTCGCACTTTAAAAATATGCGGCCCAAGGCTTACATCCACAATGGTCTCGGCTCCTAAAGGCTCCACTAAATAGACCTCCACCGGCTCGAAGTCAGGGGGAGCATCGGAGCGTAAGAGAACATCCTCCGGGCGCACCCCAAGGATGAGCGGCTTCTGCGTAGGCACCTCACGAAACCGTAAGCGAGCCTCTGCCTGTATCCCCAATGCGATTCCGCCCTTCAGAATCAGAGCCTTGCGGTCATCAGAGAGAGAGCAGGGCACGAAGTTCATTGCAGGAGAACCGATAAAACCCGCCACAAAGAGATTGACCGGATGGTTGTAGACGTTGGCCGGAGTATCGTTCTGCTGAATGATGCCTCCATACATCACGGCAATGCGGTCGGCCATACTCATCGCTTCTAACTGGTCGTGCGTTACGTAGATAGTCGTTGCCCCCAAATCGGTCTGTAAGCGCTTAATCTCGGCTCGCATCTCCGTTCTTAGCTTCGCATCCAGGTTAGAAAGCGGTTCATCCATTAAAAACACCTTTGGCCGCCGCACGATAGCACGGCCGATGGCTACCCGTTGCATCTCTCCGCCAGAAAGTTTTCCAGGCTTGCGGTCGAGTAGGCGCTCGATGTGTAGCTTACGCGCCGTCTCCTGCACACGCTCCCGAATCACCTCCCGCGGCGTTCTTACAGCCTTCAAGGGAAAGGCAAGGTTCTCCGCGACCGTCATATGTGGGTAAATGGCATACTGCTGAAAGACCATCGCAATATCCCTTGCCGACGGCGGCCATTTG
Source organism: Chthonomonas sp. (assembly GCF_035294165.1). Lineage (GTDB taxonomy): Bacteria > Armatimonadota > Chthonomonadetes > Chthonomonadales > Chthonomonadaceae > Chthonomonas. The sequence goes on along the minus strand of NZ_DATGLN010000256.1, from coordinate 76,230 downwards.
GTAACATCCTGCCCATCTATAAATATCTGCCCCTCATCGGGCAGCTCCAAGCCCGCAATGCAGCGAAGCGTCGTCGTCTTGCCACAGCCCGACGGTCCCAGAAAAACCTGAAACGTCCCATCTGGAACCAATAAATTGACCCGATTGACTGCAACGTTCTGATCGAACCGCTTTACGAGATTCCTCACCTCAACCGAAGCCATACCGACTCCTCTAGTTAAACGCTTATCTTTTCGTTTATCGCTTAATTGCCCCGAACGTAACCCCTCGCAGTAGATGTTTTCGCATCGCAAACGTAAAGAGCGTCACAGGGATGAGAAAGATAACCGTTCCCGCTGCGATCTGCCCCCAATCGGTTCCCCCAGCCCCCGTACGCGACACAATAGAAGGAGGCGCGGTAAGGGGCGATTGGGTAGAGAGTATCTGTGCAAACGCGAACTCATTCCAGGCGGTTATAAAACAAAACACGGCGGTTGCCGCAATCCCCGTTACAGCCTGCGGCAAAGAGATTTTGCGAAAGACTTGTAGCCGCGTATACCCATCCAGCAACCCCGCGTCGTCGTATTCGTGGGGGATATCGTCGAAAAATCCTTTTAACAGGTATGTCGAAAAAGAGAGGTTGAAAACCGTGTAGAGCAGCACGAGGCCGGTGCGCGTGCCAAGCAGCCCAAGCGCACGATACATAAGAAAAATCGGTATCACCACCGCAATGGCAGGTAGCATGCGCGTGCTTAAAACGAAAAACAACAGATCGCCACCGGCTTTGATCCGAAAACGGGCGAACGCATAGGCCGCCATCGTTCCCAGCCCCACTGAAAATAGAGTGGATAGTATGCCTATGAGGAGGCTGTTGCCGATCTGCAGAGGAAAATCCGACAACCCTAAGATACGGCCCGATGGTTCGTTGCCCTCATGTTGAAAAATCAGCATACTGTAGTTTTGAAAGGTCGCTCCAAAGAACACAGTCTCTTTCGTCAACGGTTCATCCGGCCTTGCCAAATGGGTTGGAATAAGTCGTGGAGTGAGTGCGGCTATGAGGCTCGGAGGGGTAATGCTCGTTACAACGATCCAGTAGATAGGAAGAAGATACACCACCACCACGATCCCGATAGCCCCGTACGCCAGCAGATTGCGTAACAGTTGCGGCAGTCTACTTACGCCTAACGCCACAAATCCAACAAGGGCAACCAGGCCTACAAATACGAGCAATGGAGTTGGCCATTGGTGTGTTCGAAGGGCCATCAGACCATACCATAGAACTCCCATTCCCACTACTATCGTTATGGATCGCCCCGGAGTCTCCAGTAGCCATCGTAATCCGGGGATGGGAGCGGCCTTGACCTGAAGTAGTTGCCAGAGACTCTCCGCATCTGCGATGCCTTCTCCACGAAGGCGACCGAGGTACTTTATGAACAGATTCGTCAACCCGATGATCAGCAGCAAGATGACATAGGCGAGGGCGCAGGCTAAGCCGGTGCGATGCGAGTCGAAAGCTAGTTTAAACAGCCGATAAGAGACGGTCTGAGTTGAGGTTCCCGGCCCGCCCCCTGTTAGCACATACACAATGTCAAACAGTTTGAAGCAGTCAATGGTTCGGAAGAGCAGTGCGATGAGCAGGAGTGGACCGACCATAGGCAGTGTAATATAACGGAACTTGAACCAGGGCGAGGCTCGGTCCACATCGGCGGCCTCGTAGAGATGGGGTGGCACCGACTGTAGCCCGGCCAGCGCGATGAGCATGACAAAGGGCGACCACATCCAGGCATCTACGATGACGAGAGACCAAAGCGCATTTTGTGGATTATTAAGCCAATCTGCTGGCGCAAGCGGGTTTTGAAGGTGCGCTTGCTGTAACAGCCAGTTGATTAGGCCATTCGACGACTGAAACATATAGTTCCAAAACAGGCCCACCACCACGGGCGAAAGCATCATCGGCACCAGAAGAAGCGTGGTTATCATGCCACGTGCACGAAACGTACGATGCAGCAGTAGCGCCATTCCAAACCCGACAGCTAACTCTACCCCAATGGCGAGCAGCGTGAAACGTGCTGTAACCTGAAAAGTGTTCCAAATATCGGTGCTATGAAGAATCTGATGATAATTGGCCGTCCCTACCCAACGTGGGGGAATACTAGCCGTGTCCACATATTCACAAAACGAGAGAAAGAGCGACCAGAGTAGCGGAAAGATGTTGATGGCCAACAACAGAATCACCGTAGGAATCAGGAAGAGATTCGCCACGGTGCGATCGCTCAATCGGCCTTTCAAAGAACGAGCCTGCGCGTCTATGCCGTCCTTTATAAGAGCTTTCACCTATCTCCTCGCCTCTATTTCAACAAACCGGCGCGTTTCAGTATCTCTGTATGTTTCTGGGCCACGATATCCATCGCCTGTTGCGCTGTTACTTGGCCTGTGGCAGCCGCGTTAAACTCCTCTTGTGTCACATTGAGGAGGTCTGCATAGGCGGGGTTGTTGTAGAAATCGCGTAATAGAGGCACACTTTCGGCAAACACCCTATTAAAGGGAGTGGCATTTAGAAACTCTGGGCTGCTGAGGACTTTGCTATTGCAGGTAAGACCACCAAGCAAGGCCCACTTTCGCTGGGTATCTTCACTGGAGAACCATGCCAGAAACTTTTTTGCCTCGTCAATGTGTTTTGAGTAGGCGGAGATGGAGATGCCCTGGCCGCCAAGGCTGATCCAGTGTCCGGCCGGACCGGCAGGCGATTCGAAAAACCCGGTGACATCCGCATAGCGGTTTTGAGATTTATCTACTAAGGCGGGGAAAAAGGTGAACCAATCGAGCGCCATAGCCACCTCGCCCGACTTGAAGGCATCCAATGTTTCGTTAAAGTAGTAGTTCTCCGAGTGTGGGGGCGTAAACTGCTTAAGCTCGCGGGTATAGAAGTCTAGCGCTTTTACCGAGGCAGGGGAATTGACATAGCCCTCAACTGCGCCCGTCTTTGGGTCGAAGAACTCACCTCCGAGGCACCACAGAACCTGCATAAATCCCATCGTTACCCCATCGTAAGAGACCGGCCCGGCATAGAAGAGGGCACAACCGTAGAGGTGTTGTTGAGGGCGTGTGAAAAATTCGGCAATGTCACGAAACTGCTGCCAGGTCTTAGGCGGTGCAAGCGGGTACCCGTATTTCGCTTTAAAATTGGCCTGCTCGGTGGGGTTCTCAAAGAGGTCTTTGCGATAGGCAAAGCCAAGCGCATCGGCCTCGCAAGGCAGCGCCCAAATTTTGCCGTTGTATTCACAATAGAACTTCTTAATATTGTCCGTGTAGTCCTGCCAGGGAACGTTGGTTTTAGACCAATCGGTTAGGTCTACATAGTGGCCTTCGGTTGCCCCGTGTCCCAACCACTGGCTATCCCCGACGATGAGATCGTAGGCGTCACTCTTTCCCGCCCAAACATCCGTTTGTATCTTCTGTTGATACTGGCTCCAAGGAATCTGCTCAACCTTCACAGGGATACCCGTTTGTCGTGTGAAATCTTCCGAGAGAGTCTGTAAATAGTCGGAAGGCTTCCACTGGGCCCAGGCAATAACCAGGGTGTGGTTCCCCAATGCCGATGCCCCTCGAACGGTCGGGCCTGACGGGTTGGAGTTGCTGTTGCAACCTGTGAGGAGGAAAAAGACCGAAAAGAAAAAGGCCACCTGAAAAAAGACTTTTTTGTTCACCATCGCCTCCTTGAGATGGGCATATTAGACAGAAGCCACATCCGCGTTTTTCAACCGATTGATAGGCATTATAACACAGATGGCGGCTACTGTCTACTTAAAGACGATAACCCCCCTAGCCTATGAGTTAGATACCTCCGCCTAAAGGCAGGGGGGCCTCACACCGCAATTTTATAGTAATTTACGCTTTGAAAACCCCGCTGCTTGTCCGTTGGGATAAAAAACCGCGTCCTGCTTAGCAGGACTTTTCCTTTCGTTTGCGGGAGAATGGCTCTGTTCGTTTGAGTGGTCAAACCGGTCTGCGAAGGCAAAGTTTCCTGTGTTTGCGCTTTGCGAGCACCAAGCAGGGCTAGGAACACAAGGTTGGTTGCCCTTTCGAGGTGACGGTGTGCCACGCCCCCTACGAACAAGGTTGCGTTTTCGATAATGTTGGCGGCAGGACGTGCCGACACGCGAAATGCCTGTGGAGCAAACGGTAGACTTGACACGTCAAGCAGTCTGCGATGAAACAGGAAGCCACATGGCTCGTCAGTGTGGTACTTCACGAGGCGATGTTATGCACAATTGTAGCGCGTTAACGACATGAAGGCTTGGCCACCGTCGCCCGAATGACCAGTTCTGTAGGGAGAAGCTCCTTAATGCCGGGCGCACGCTTCTGCTCGATCTGCTCCAAAAGCAACTCCGTTGCGCGGGCACCGATCTGAGCTAACGGCTGCCGCACCGTTGTTAGCGGAGGCTGAATGGTCGAGGCCGTGATAATATCGTCAAAACCGATCAGAGAAATATCCTCGGGTACCCGCACTCCATGCTCCATAAAGGCCTTCATAGCCCCAATGGCCAACACATCGTTGGTACAAAACACAGCAGTGGGACGCTCATGAAAGGGAATTGCCAGGAGCTTTTCCGCCTGCTGGTAGCCGAACTCTTCAAAATACTTGCCGGGAAATACCCACGTATCACAAACCGGAAGGCCCGCCGCTGCCATCGCCTGGCGGTAACCGGCCAGCCGCTGATGGGTGCTATCTAGATTGTCCTGACCGCAAAAAATAGCAATCCGTTCATGCCCCATCTGAATGAGATAGTTCACTGCATTGCGTGCAGCCGAAACGTTGTCCACATCCAGGCATGTCACATCCTTGCGATCGCTCATATAGTTGATCAGCACAAAAGGCACTTCGCGCGCACGCAGCTCCTCTATAACGGTTGTGTTGTGGGGCAAGGCCACTACTAAAAGTCCATCACAGCGCCCATCACACCAGCGCATGAGGTTTTTTGTAACGTCGCATTGCAAGCTCTCGGTGAATAACAACACGCTCTGGTCGTGCTCCATCGTCGCTCCGAGAATGCCCTGCAGCACTTCCAAAAAGTAGAGGCTTGGAATCAGATGATCGTAGTGCGTATAGACGACCCCAATGGTGTGGATGCGCTTCTGAACCAAGCCACGCGCCAGGGCATTGGGGGTATAGTTGAGGCGGCGCATGGCCTCTTCTACACGCGCTCGTGTGCGAGCGCTAATGCGACGTGGGCCGTTGTTGATAACGTAGGATACGGTGGATGGTGCCACCCCACTTGCTTCTGCCAGCTCGCGAATCGTAACCCCCATAGCTTTCTGTCACCTTTTCTTTATTATTTACCTAACGCCTGTCACGCTCCTTACATGCCTATATGATACAATGAAAAAAGGTCGCTGTCAAGAGAAACGCACACAAAAAGGAACAGATGAAGTCAACAATGATCGCCTCAACCGGACAAGCCCCTTTTCGACCCACGCTCCTTCGTGCACTGCGCCTTGCTATGCGCGATCTTTGGGATCATCTGGGCTTTGTCATCTCCTTCAGCCTCCTGCACAGTCTGCTTATCCCCTTACTGCTCTCCGTTCCCCTCAGTCTCACGAAGCTTATTCACCTCCCACCTAAACCGGGCTACCTGCTGCTTACCCTACTTGCACTCCCTATTTTTCCGCCTCTTTTTGCGGGCTACTGTTTTGTTGCTTACCGTATCTGCTTAGGACGCTCGGTATCTTGGGTCTATTTGCTCCAAGGTTTCCGTCAGCACTACTGGGCGGCCGTTCGCCTCGGTCTCTTTCAGCTGGTCATTACCTTTGGATTACTTGCAAATCTTCTTTTTTATACTTACTGGCATCACCCTTTCGGTTCTCTCTTTTCCCTCTTTTGGGCCTACATTCTCCTATGTTGGTCGCTACTTCTGCTCTATCAATACCCACTGCTGGTTCTGCAGGAGAATGGGGTCTTCGACGAAGAGAGCCGACGTGCGCGTCGTGGAGCGTTAGCTGCCATCCGCCGCTCCTTTTTTCTCACCCTAGGGAATCCGCTCTATACTGTAGGCCTTCTCTGCATCACCGCGCTGCTCGTGCTGCTCTGCTTTCTTACCGGCATCGCTTGGATACTGCTTTACCCCGCACTTCCTCTACAACTTGTCACGCGTGCCACCTGCCTTCTGCTTGCGCGCTACGACCTTGTCCCACCTCCACCCAAAGATGCACCTGTTGCAGATACCCCTTGGCATGTCGAAACGAAGTCCGAATAAAATCAATGACACTCCGTAAGGTCTAAAACCCGGCGGCTTCTCGCAGGTGCCTGCGGACTAAACAAACATAGTAGGGTAGGCCTTGTGCCTAACCTATCTCTACCGATGCCTAGCCTTTCGCCGCTGGCGAAAGCCCTTCTTTGTTAGGTTTGTTAAAGAACGATGCGTGGGTGTAAGCCTCTGCATGTACGGCAGATCACACCATGGCCTGATGGGTGTCTGCTGCCTATGTTTTATGAGCCGAACTGGCTACTCCAAAAGAAGCCGCTTTGCCAAACGCGCCAGAGCGACTTCACCCGGATTATCTGCCGTCCAGCGTACCACCTGCAGGTCTTGACAGAACAGTGCCAAAGCAACTCGGTTGCCCTCGGCGTCGCTCACGATGCCCACATCGTTGCGAGCCTCGTCTATCGAACCGGTCTTGCCGGCATAACGCCACTCCTCCGGCAGATAGCGTGGGATGCAATCGCGATAGTGCTGCTTGGAAAGGATAGCTAAAAACTCTTCACACAAGTCCTCACTTCCTAATTTGCCGGTCGCGATCATCTTAAGAAGTCGCAACATCTCCCAAGGCGTCGTCACGCCTAATCCGTAGGGATTGGGCAGGGCATCTCTGGCATACACTTTGCGAAAGCAAGTTGTTATCTCCAGCCCAATAGCTCGCATCCGCGCATTAATGGGGTTCACTCCGCCCACATGCTCGATAATCATATTTGTGGCGGTGTTATCTGAAAGGACGATCATCAACACACATACATCGCGTAAAGTTAGCTGTAGGCCTGCCGTTAATTGCGAAAGAATGCCCGAACCGGGCACCTTTTCCTCGTCGGTCAGCACCAAAGGCTCATCCCACGCCAACCTTCCCTCTTCAATGCTCAACCCCACATGCACCAAAATAGGCAGTTTGATGACGCTGGCCGTGCGGCATTTATGCTCTGCATTGCGGTGCACAACGGTCCCAGTCTGCAAATCTTCGGCGGCAAAACAGAGCACTCCGGTTGAAGCCCTCTCAATAGCCGCTATATCGGCCCAAAAACGCTCATCCGGCGCCACAAGGCGCGCAACCTGCTGCATGGCGTCCCTCCCATCCAAACGTCCCTAACATTGTGACATAGGAGGCGCACACAAACGCAAAGCACGCCCGATTTATACCGTGTGAAGGGTACAATAGCATTATGTCTGAAACTTTCTGAGGAGAAATTCCACGCTTGAAACGTTCGCCGCTATCGCTGAATCGCTTCGGGCTGCCTCTCCTGGCCGTTCTGATCGTCGTGACGGCCATCTATAGTGAGATGATCGCCCATCCTACCTACCATGACGGTAAAATCCACGTCATCTACTGGGAGAAGTGGACCGATTTCGAGGGCGACGCCATCCGCAAGACGGTCGAAGCGTTTAACCGATCTCAAAATCGCATTCATGTAGACCTCCTCACCGTCAGTGGCATTGAGAATAAAACGCTGCTGGCAATAGCCGGTGGCGACCCACCCGACGTGGCCGGCCTCTACGGCCCTAATGTGGCCCAGTATGCCGATGATAACGCAATTATTCCCCTCGATAGCTATTGCAAGCGCTACGGTCTTGATCGAAACCATTTTATCCCCGTCTTCTGGGACATGGGGCACTATCACGGCCATCAGTACGCTTTGCCAAGCACACCTGCAACAACCGCTCTGCACTATAATATGGCGATGCTTCAGGCTGCCGGCATCACCCACCCACCTCAGACCATAAAAGAACTCGATGCCGATGCCGCCAAAATCACCACTCGTGATGCAAACGGCAACATACAGAAGGTCGGCTTTCTGCCCACGGAACCCGGATGGTGGAACTGGGCTTGGGGCTATTTCTTCGGTGGAAAACTGTGGAACGGAACGGATAAAATCACAGCAACCGATCCCGGTAACGTTCGCGCTTATCAATGGATACAATCGTATTCTAAAAAATATGGGCCCGGCAATCTGCAGTCGTTCCGAAGTGGCCTCGGAACCTTTTCCTCTCCTCAGAACGGTTTTCTCGATGGAAAGGTCGCCATGGAACTGCAGGGCGTTTGGATGTACAACTTTATAAGTCGCTTTGCCCCCCAAATGGAAAAACCAAAGCGTATATGGGGCGTTGTGCCGTTCCCCTATCCCGCCGACCGCCCGGATTTGGCCAATACCTCTGTGGCTGACGAGGATGTTTTGGTGATCCCGCGTGGTGCAAAACATCCGAACGCTGCATTTGCGTTTATTCGGTTCATCGAATCGCGTAAGGGCAGTGAAATGCTGTGTGGCCTTCAAAGAAAGTTTTCTCCCCTTCGCCACGTAGACCCCCAGTTTTATGCGACCCACCCCAATCCCTATATCAAGCTTTTCGTACGACTAGCCTATAGTAAAAACGTGATCACTCCGCCAAAGATGGGCATATGGCCGGAGTACGGCAGCGCCCTCTCTAACGCAATAGACGAGGTAACCCTCATGGAGAAAACGCCCGAACAGGCCCTCGAAGAGGTACAACAAGAGATGCAGCCGAAATTGGATGAGTACCTTCGACGCCTCCATTTACGCCAAAAAGCCATGTATGAGGCTCAGTCCAACCTAGCACACGGAGACAACCGATGAAACAGAGCCGACGCGAAACGCGTACAGCGCTTCTCTTCGTTTTACCTTGGTTCATCGGGTTTACTGCCTTCATGCTCTACCCGGTGGTCGCCTCCATCTACTTCAGCTTCTGCGACTATTCCGTTCTCCATCCTCCCGTCTTCATCGGGCTTGCCAACTATCGTGACCTCATTCACGACGCCATTTTCTGGCAAACCGTTCAAAACACGATCGTCTATACCCTTTGGGCGTTGCCCATCAGCGCCCTGGTGGCGCTCTCGCTGGCTCTGCTACTAAACACAAAAGTGCGTGGGATGGCCTTTTATCGAACTATTTTCTTCATTCCTTCCCTTGTGCCCATGGTAGCCCTCGCCATTCTCTGGCAATGGATATTTAACGGACAATACGGCATCCTCAACGCCTTCTTGCAGGATTTGGGCATTAAAGGGCCTAACTGGTTGGGTGACCCCGCCTGGTCAAAAACGGCGCTCGTCGTGCTTTCGGCATGGGGCGTTGGCAACGCCATGGTGATCTATTTGGCCGGATTGCAGGACGTGCCCCGACAACTCTACGAGGCCGCAGACCTCGATGGAGCGGGCTGGTGGGCAAAAACGATTCACGTTACCCTTCCCATGATCTCCCCGGTCATCCTCTTCAACGTCATCATGGGAATCATCGGTACCCTCCAAATTTTTACCGTGCCCTACGTCATCTCGCCTCAAGGCGCTCCGGCCCGCTCTATCTATTTCTATGCCATGTACCTCTTCGATAACGCCTTCATCTACCATAAAATGGGTTATGCCTGCGCTATGGGGTGGATACTCTTTGTTGTCATCCTCATCCTCACCCTTATCGCCCTTAAATTCAGCGAACGCCACGTGCATTACGGCGGTAATTAGAGGAGTTTGTGGATGAACGAACAGCAAGCTCCCAATACCTCCGCAAACCATCAAACCCTGGAAGGCTTTCTCGATAAAGATGGCCTGCAGGCTCAGGCTATTTTGGCCAGCATCACCGATGCTTTTTTCGCATTGGATACGAGCTGGCGCTTTGTGTACGTTAACAGCAATGCAGAAAAGCTCCTCCGCCGTTCCCGCCAGCAGCTGCTTGGGCAAAATATCTGGGAGGTCTTTCCCGAAGCGGTCGGTTCCACATTTCATGTGCAGTATCATCGGGCGATTGAAGAAAGATGCTCTGTCGCGTTTGAAGAGTTCTACCCTCCTTTAGAAACCTGGTTTGAAGTCCACGCCTATCCCTACTCCCACGGGCTTTCCGTCTATTTTCGCGACATCAACGACCGAAAACGCGTGGAAGAGCTTCTGCAACGAGCGCATGAAGAGGATCGCCTCTTCACTCAGAAACTCACCGCCCTTCAAGAGATAACCAATCAACTCGCCCTTGCACCCGATAAAGAGACCTTCTATAAACTTGCCGTGGAGCTGGGACGAGAACAACTTGGCTTCGACAGGCTGGGCATCTGGTGCCTAAAAGAAGAGAACTTCATCCATGGCACTTTTGGCACAGATGAAGGAGGTAAGACCATAGATGAACGTTCCGTTCGACGCCCCATTCCTCCCCTGGAGGCTGTGGATCAAATACGGCATAGCCCCCAAGCCATCGCCGTCATCGAAAATACCACTCTTTATAATGCTCTTGGGGAGCCGGTTGGTCATGGAACTTTGGTTTTTACCTCCATTTGGAATCATAACCGCTGTATAGGCTTTCTGAGTGCCGATAACCTGCTTTCCGGGCAGCATTTTACTCCGCAGCGCCTCAAGCTGCTCTGTCTCTACGCCAACGCTCTCGGCCATCTCTTTACTCGGCTGGAAATTCAACTCTCCTTACAAGAGAGCGAAGAGCGGTATCGCTCCTTGTTCAGAAGCATTCCAGACCCCGTCTGGGTCTACGACACCCACACCCTTCAGTTCCTCGATGTAAGCGATGCGGCGATCGCTCACTATGGATATAGTCGGGACGAATTCCTCAACATGACCATCCGCGATATTCGCCCTCCGGAAGATTGGAAGGCATTGGAAGCGCGCCTTGCACACCTGCAACCAGGCTATTCTCCCCCCACCCTTTGGAGGCATAAACGCAAAGATGGCACTATTTTTGACGTGGAGATCACCTCACACGATACGATCTATGCCGGCAGAGAAGCCCGCATCGTTTTGGCCCGCGATGTCACCGAACGTAAGCGCCTCGAGACACAATTGCTGCAGGCACAGAAAATGGAAAGTATCGGGAGACTTGCCGGTGGCATCGCACATGACTTCAACAACCTCCTCGCAGCCATTGTAGGATACCTAGAGCTTTTAGAAGACCATGTCCAAACGGATGTCCAAGCGCAAACCCATCTGCACCATGCCCTGCAAGCAGCCGAACGCGCAAAGCAACTTACCTCCCAGCTTCTCGCCTTCGCCCGGAAACAGATCACTCGTCCGCAAAATCTCGACATTAACCGTCTTATTGTAGACATCGGGCAACTCCTGCGACGCATTATCGGTGAGGATATCGAACTGACTTTTCGACCTAGCAGCAGCCTCTGGACGGTTAAAGCGGATCGGAGTCAAATGGAACAGGTGCTTATGAATCTGGCCGTTAACTCGCGTGACGCCATGCCACACGGCGGACATATCCTTATCGAGACTCACAATAGAATCGTTTCCGACCAGCTCACCTTCGCCCAAACCGTGATTCCACCTGGGGAGTATGTCTATATCCTATTCCGAGATGATGGCGAGGGCATGAACGCCGATGTGCTGGCACGCATCTTTGAGCCTTTCTTCACTACGAAAGAGGTAGGTAAGGGAACCGGGCTGGGGCTTTCTACCTGCTATGGCATCATTCGGCAAGCGGGTGGATACATCGCCGCAGATAGCGCCCCTCAAGAGGGAGCCGCTTTCCATATCTTCCTGCCGCGCAGCCAAGAGGAGCCGGAGGCGTCGTCTGTTACTGCTTCCTCCCCACCGGCAAGTGGCACCGAGACGATTCTGCTTGTTGAGGACGAGCCGCTTGTGCTGCAGACTTTAACGCTTTCCCTAACCCGCAAAGGCTACCATCTTCTTACCGCCGAAAACCCTAAGGAAGCTCTGGAAATTCTCGCAAAATATCCAAAACCTATTGACCTGCTTATCACCGATGTGGTTATGCCCGAACAGAGCGGACTTGAACTTGTGTCTCAGGCATATCGCCTTCGCCCCAACCTGCCGGTGCTCTACATATCCGGCTATACGGAAGAGCACACCAAAATACAGAGCCTCGTCCATGAGGGCATCGCCTTCTTACAAAAGCCTTTTACACCCTCCACTTTAGCCCGCAGAGTGCGCGAAATTCTAGATGCAGCCAAATCAAAATCTGTTTAATACACGGAGAACGTCATTCGCCATGCACAAAAAACGTTATCTCACCGCGTTTCTCATTCATATGGTGCTTATCGCGCTTTCCCTTGTGTTCGCCTTCCCTCTGCTCTGGATGATCTCAACATCGCTGAAGCCGATTGATCAGACCATGCACATGCCCCCCATCTGGATACCGCATCCCATCGAGTGGCAAAACTATGTTGCCGCCTTCACCTACGAAAGCAACCAGTTACACTATATCCCCTTCCTTATCTATGGTCGCAACACCCTCATTCTTGAAATTCTTGTGGTCAGCGGCACCGTTTTTTCCAATGCCCTAGTAGCCTATGGTTTCGCGCGGCTTCGGTGGCCTGGTCGCGACATCGTCTTTAAGCTCACGCTTGCCACCATGATGATACCCTTCCCCGTCCTCATGGTGCCCACGTTCGTGCTTTTTGAAAAGATTCACTGGACAGGCACCTATCGCCCCCTCTGGGTGCCGGCCTGGTTTGGGAGCGCCTTTTATATCTTTCTGTTGCGCCAATTCTTTCTCACTATTCCCTTCGAGCTTTCAGAGGCCGCAAAAATAGATGGATGTTCCGAATGGGGCATCTTCCGCGAGGTCATTCTTCCTTTGGCAAAGCCGGCCCTGGCCGTTGTAGCCCTCTTCACATTCATGGGAGTATGGAACGACTTCCTCGGCCCTCTTATCTATCTAGCACATCAGAACATGTATACACTCGGTTTAGGCCTGCAAAACTACCAAAGTCAAAATGGGGGTACCCAATGGAACCTCCTTATGGCCGCCTCCACCATTGTGGTAGCTCCGGTTATCGTGCTCTTCTTCTTCACCCAAAAACAGTTCATTGAAGGAATCGCCGTCACCGGTTTGAAAGGCTAGCGGTGGAAGAAGGGAGCGCACTCACCCCTGAGATTGTTCGCTTTCTCGCCACGGGCGAAGGGCAAGCATTATTACACTTCGCCAGCACTCTACCTTCCGAACGCCTCACGCGCCTATCGCGTTTGCGAAGGTTTTGTCAGCCTGCCCTTGCTGCCGCGATAGTTGAGCTTTTGGAGTTGCGTCGGCGTGCCGAGCAGCGCTTCTCAAATTCCGAAGTGTTGTTCTTTACCCCTGAAGCTTTGGAACAGGCCACCTCAGAAGTCTTGGCGACCTGGCGCACTTCCCACTTTCCAAAGAACACTCTCATACTTGACGCCTGTTGCTCCATCGGCAGCGATACCCTCGCGCTCGCTCGACGTGGGCCAGTTATCGCTGTGGATCGTTCGTTGCTACGGCTTACATGTGCCCATGCCAACCTCGCCGCGGTAGCTCCAAAGGCACCGGCTACTTTCCTATGCCAGGATGTCGGCACGCTCGATCTGGTGCGCTTGCGTCGCAAAGGAGTCTCTACGGTATTCTGCGATCCTTCACGTCGCATTTCAACTTTACAGGGAACGCACCGTCTTCGCCATCTGGAGGCTCTTAGCCCCTCTCTACCCTGGCTTAAGGAGCTGAAGAAGTACTTTGAATGGGGTGCGATGAAGCTTCCGCCTACGGCCGATCTCGCGCCTCTTCTCGATGAACACTGCATCGTGGAGTATGTCGGAGAAATTGGAGAATGCTCAGAGGCGACTTTATGGTGGGGAGAGGCCATAAGCAGACTATGCGATCAAACGGATTACATGCCTCCTTTCACCTGCGCCACCGTGCTTCATAAAACGGGCGCTGCATCTACGCTTCTACCTACCTCGAAACCTTCGTGTAGGCAGCCGTTTGCGGCAGCTTGCTCAAACCCTCTTGAATGGCTTTACGAACCCGCCCCAACGATAATACGCGCCGGACTGGTCGAGGAGCTTGCCTGCCAACTCAGCGGCCATCTACTCGATCCCCATATCGCCTACATCACCTCAGCACGACAGGTGAATACTCCCTTTGCCCGCTGCTATCGCATAGTGAACTGGACGCCCTACAACCTAAAACACGTGCAAGCCTATTTGCGCCAACAACACTGGTACATAGCAGAGATCAAACAGCGGGGACTGCCCTTCGACACGCGCTCGCTGCTCAAGCAACTGCGTGCCGTAACCGACTGCACAGCCCGACCGGTAACGCTTGCACTAGCCCGGGTTGGCAATCGGCCGCTGGCGATGTTTCTAACCCCATGCGACAAACCCGAGTTGGAAACCGTCCCTAATGCCCAGCAGCCTTAGGGTGATAACTCCCCATTTTGGACGGCCAACACAAACTGCATCATCTCTTTTTCGTAGCCGAAGTCTTGCGGTTCATCATCCGGCGGGCGTAGATACCCTTCCTCTGCAATCCGCTGATGAATCTCCCTTCGCACCAAAGAAGCGATGGAGCAGCCTTCCCAATAGGCTCGCCGTCGCAACCACTCGTACTCTTCAGGCGTCAGGCGAATAGATAACACACGTTCGCGCAAGAGAACACTCCTCCTTTATTTCTGCCTTATTTTGGTGACCCCTGTTTTGCTCTGCGGCTTGCGCAGCGCGTCCCCGGCGGCGTATCAAACGACACTCCACGTCGGTCGGCCATCTCACGCCCGATTGCCTCTAACTCTTCCGCACTTAATAACGTTGCCGCTACCGGGAAAAGTACCCGATCCTCTATTCCGATGTGCTGGTGATAGGTGGTGCGCAGAAAATAGAGTTTTTCCAGAAGCTCCCTCAACTCCTGTTTTTCCAGGTATCCCTGCTCCAGCCACTTTCTCCCGATCTGCCCTATCCTCCTCTGCAGTTCTCCTACAACGTCATGATCGGCCTCTAACGTTGCGATAATGCGATCGGCCTCCTCATTCTTTTTTGCCCGCAGACGGGGGAACAAAGAGACCTCCTCGTCGGCCGTATGAAGCGGCTCGGCGTTTTCAAAATAGCGTAAAGCCGTATCGAGCTCATCCCGATAGGCCTCGTTCAATCCATCGCCCTGTGTCTGTTCGGCCACATGAATGAGCTCTTGCAGAAACCGCTCGATGCGCCGATGGCAATCGCTTAGCAGTTGCAGCGGCTCGCGGAAGCTGCCTTCGGCCTTCCTCCCAATCTGTATTGCCATCTTCTATCTCCTCACAAAGATTCTACTCTCTTTAGAGGGCTGAAGGGGAACCCTCCAGCCCTCTTTGCATAACGGTTTAGTCGGCTTTTGCCGCTCGAAGACTATCCTCCTTCGCCAGCGCCCGTGGGAAGAGAATGTTGTTCTCTTTATGGATATGCAGGTGCATATCCTCCTCTAGCTCGGCAAGCCCGGCCAGCAACACGCGGAATGTGTTACAGGCATCTTCCGGCGGAGTGAAACCGTTCGTCAATCGGCGCATCTCGGCCAAATCGTCTCCGGCGATGGCATGGTCACGCTCCATAGCCTCGATGGGATGTCGCAATGTGCCGGCGCAAAAGGTGCGTGGCACCTCCGTAGCGGTATCGAGCAGCTTGCACATCGGAAAGAGCACGGCCTCCTCTTTGGCCATGTGCAGTTCCTGCTCGGGCTTAAAACGTTCGAAAAGCTCGTGCACCTGCACCATCTCCGGGTGCCGATCGCCATGTACCAAAGCCACTTTCGCAGCCATCTCTTGCAGACGCGGAAGCTCTCGGCGTAGGTACTCGTGATGGGTTGTAACGATGTGATCCACCAACTCGCCCAAAGAAGCTTGGCTCCAATCCCTCTCTGTAGTTGATGGTGTCGCCGCATCGTGCTCTCGGAGGGCTGCAACTACCTCGTCCGCATTCTTGCCTTTTTCGGCGCAGGCCTCGCCGATGGTCTTCTTACCCCCGCAGCAGTAGTCCAGGCCAAATGTCTCGAACACACGTGCTCTATCTGGCTGCTCGGCTACAAGCTGCCCTATCGTCTTTTGCACATCAATCTCAACCATGTTCTTACCTCCTTCGAGATTCGGTTTAAGGTCAAACCCCAACTCCGTGAGTGCCGAAAGCGATTTTAGGCAACCTCCTTTACGTACGACCAACCGGTCTTCAAACCTAGCACGAACCATCCAAGTGCCAGAGCGCCTACGGCAAATGTGGTATCTCCTATCAGTCGCATCCACCGCAGCGTCTGCATCACCGGCATCTGGGTGATCTCCACCGAGCGTGCATACCACATGCCGTGAGTAACGCTCGCCCAGGTCTGTATCAAGCCTATTGGCAATAGGCTCAAGATCACCATCAGCATGAGTCCTATGTTGATAGCCCAGAAGGCGAAACCGAGCACCTGTGTGTTCCAGGTCTTCCGTGCCGTAAAAGCCCGAAAACAGAAGAGCATCAGACCCAATCCCAGCATCCCATAAACCCCGAAGAGGGCGGTATGCGCATGCACCGGGGTTGTGTTAAGCCCCTGCATGTAGTAGAGCGCAATCGGCGGATTGATGAGAAACCCAAAAAGACCGGCGCCGACGAGGTTCCAGAAGGAGACAGCCACGAGAAAGTAGAGAGGCCAGCGATATTTCTGCACCCAGGAGAGCGTTTTATGTAGCGCAATATTGGAGTAGCCCTCAAACCCTATCATCACTAAAGGAACGATCTCCAGTGCGCTAAACGTGGCCCCGAAAGCTAAAACGGCGGTTGGAGTTCCGGTAAAGTAAAGATGGTGGAACGTTCCGATAATTCCGCCAGCCAAGAAGATGATCGTTGTGAACAACACAGAGGCTGTGGCCGTTCGAACTCGAATAAGCCCCATCCGTGCAAACAGAAATGCGATGACTACAGTAGAGAAGACCTCGAAGAACCCCTCTACCCACAGATGCACAACCCACCATCGCCAATACTCCTCTATGGCGAGATTTGTTTGTCGGCCATACAGCAACCCCGCCCCGTAGAAAGCCGCAATAGCCACGGCGGAAAGCACAAAGAGCGTAAGCAACTCACGCGATTCATCCTGCCTAGTGAGGGCCGGCCATAACGCTCGCACCATGAGAAACAGCCATAGAAATAGCCCGATCAGAAGGAATATCTGCCAAAAACGGCCTAAATCTAAGTATTCGTAGCCCTGATGTCCGAACCAGAAATTGGTCTTTAGACCCAGATCGTGATGAACCGCCAAATACTGCCCAAATAGCGACCCAGCCACGATGATAAGCAGACAGACGAATAGAAGATTAACTCCGAATCGTTGGCCTTTCATCTCTTTTCCAGATACGACCGGAGCAATAAAGAGACCTGTTGCAAGCCATGCTGTCGCAATCCAAAAGATGCCGAGTTGCAGATGCCATGTGCGGGTAATGACATAAGGTATCCATTTCGCCAATGGAATCCCATAGAAGCCCGATCCCTCCACTCCGTAGTGTGCCGTAATCCCGCCCATGATAACCTGAATCACGAATAGGGCTATGACAACCCAGAAGTATTTGAGAGTGGCCCTCATCGAGGGCGTTAATGGCATGCGGAGGAAGGGGTCTTCATTGGGAATGCTGGCTAAGGCCTCTTCATCTCCATGATAATACTGAATGGCATAGTACCAGGCCAGCCCTCCGATTCCGGCAAGCAGAAGGACGAAGCTAACAACCGACCATACCACCATTGAGCCGGTAGGCCGATTGTCCACTAAAGGCTCTGGAGGCCAGTCGTTTGTATAGGATATCGTCTGCCCCGGCCGGTTGGCGACGCAAGCCCAGGTAGCCCAGAAGAAAAACGCATTCAATTCCTGCTGATGAACCGCATTGTCCACCGTTCCGGCGGGCATAGCATAGGCATTCCGAACGCCGGCAAGCCCCGGGTACTTTCCAAAAAGCTCTGCATAGTATTTGTTCATGGCCTCTATCGCCTGGCCAACGATAGGCGGCACTATAAGGTCACCAGTATGTG
The DNA here is from genome assembly GCF_035294165.1 of Chthonomonas sp. Lineage (GTDB taxonomy): Bacteria > Armatimonadota > Chthonomonadetes > Chthonomonadales > Chthonomonadaceae > Chthonomonas. The sequence continues at coordinate 58,269 of NZ_DATGLN010000256.1, read as the reverse complement.
GGTTATAACCGTTCGTTCGCAATACCGTCTGCAAACGTGCCCGTAACCCGGCCTGCTGTTCCGGGGTCAGCTGATCGTAAAGTTTTTGATGCTCTTGCCGTGCCCAGGTATTGAGAATCCACATAGATTCACGATGCAAATAGTCTGCTGTCCAGTCAGGCGCTACATAAGCTCCATGTCCCCATACCGTTCCAAGCTCCTGCCCTCCTATGGTCTGCCAAACGTTTTGACCGTCGAGAATCTGTTGACGTGTAAACAGCAGTTTTCCATCTGTCGTTATCACACGCTTAGGGCGCGGTGGCGCTTGCTGATATATCTCACGTCCTAACAGGCCTAAAACGGCAAACGATCCCGCGACAACAAGCCCTAAAACAGTCCATAACCTCGCGTAACGCATCAATGACCTCCGTATTTGGATGATGAGCAACTTATTTATGGATATTTTTATCCAGTTATCAATATTATACGCTTTGGGGTACACTACATGTCAACCTTTTGGTAAAAAAATTTTTGGAGAACGATTTGGACGACCATGATCTCACAGACTGCTGAATATGCTCTGCGTGCCATTGTCTATCTCGCAAAGGAGCCGAGTGTCGCCAAAACAACCAAAGAGATTGCAGAGGCTACTCGAGTACCGGTAGGCTACCTTTCAAAGGTGCTGCAAAACCTAAGTCGGGTGGGGCTTATCAGCTCGCAACGCGGCCTCTATGGTGGCTCACGCCTCTTGAAAGCCCCCTACGAAATCACCATCTACGAGGTAGTCAATGCCGTAGACCCCATCCCGCGCATACGCACCTGCCCGCTGCAGCTGGCCGTCCATGGGGAGAACCTGTGCCCGCTACATAGGCGCATTGATGGCGCCGTGGCCCTCATCGAGGAGGCCTTTCGTTCCACTACTGTAGCCGAGCTTATTGAGGAGGCGGCCATAGAGAATAAGGTTTGCCATTTTCCCAATATAACCCTTGAGGAGGCGGCTATGTAAGTGCCTAATCGTCTGTAACCTGTTCCCGACGGCCTCCAATGCGCAAAAACCGTGCATTGAAACGGTATTATTGTGTTTTTTTGTCGGTATGCCGAGTTGCCGTGAAACGCTTCGCGCAATAACAACGTCTACTCTATCAAATCAACAGCACGGAATAGAGGTCATGCTCGGAACGGTATCCTTTGATCGCCACTATAGGCTGCAGACTTCGGCAGTGCCCTTTGTAATGTACTGTTTCGCGATCGGCCTCGAAGTGGTGCTGATCGTTTTCATCGGTGCGTACATCCATGAGCATCTCCACACCGATTCCGCACCTTGGTCTTTTACCCTCGCCGTATAGGCACTCGGTTTGTTGATCTACCTACTCGGCGTAACCGGAACAAAGGCCCCCTCGCAACTACCGCGCCTCTTTGTCATCACCAACGAGAGCATCAGCGTTCGACAAGGCCGTTCGTTTCAACGCATTCCCATAAACAAAGTTCGCCTGTGTGTTCTCGATGAACGCCTGACCGATCTAGATACCCCATGCCGGATGGCCCTGTGGGGTAATGGGATATTCCTACAAATTCCCACGAACATCGCCCACGGAATGGAGATCAAGTCCCTAATCCTCTCTCACATTGCCGCACAAACAACAGCACAGATTCGAGAAGGTTACACGATATTACGAGCCGAGCGCCTGCTGCAATCGCTCGAACGCTGTCGTTTACGCCTAATCCTGCTCCTTCTCTTAGTGGCTCTTTTTGGGACACTATTTCTCATGCTGCCCGATTCTGAGCAGAACGCCGTCGGAAAAAGTTTTCAGCTTTGTATTGCCATCGGTAGCTCGTTCCTATGCCTGCTATTGTGGGAACGCGCCTATTGGCTCAAACCTAGAAAACAGCATATTGAGAACGATATGCTCGCCTCGCTCACAAAGCGTAGCATTCCCTTCCTTATCGAAAAGCTTCATCTGTTCTGCGATCCACAGCGATTCGATGTTTGGCAATGCTATGGTGCACGGCAGGCGTTGGCCACAATTATTCCTGCCCTCCCACAAACCGATCGGCTTGAGCTACCGGCCCGCAGCTACCTTCGCATCTACACACTTCTCTGCCCCAAGCGCAACCTAGAGTGGAGACAGGCGCTCAAAAGTTGCCTAGACCCGGAGAACCTTGAAGACGCACTCATAGCAAGTATGCTAGCCGTTTGCGTCTTTGGCTTGTGCATGGTCATCCCGTTTCTCGATTTGCTAAGCGACTTCCTAATGTTCTTCTCCTCGGCTCCACGTCCGGCAACCCTAACCGAACAAGAGAACGCCTTTCAAGACCATCAGACGCGCCGTGTTCTGCTTCAACTCCTTACGAAAACCGGTCAACACCACACCCTACCGGTACTGCAAAGCTTTCTTGCCGATTCGGAAGCTGATATAGCCGACTCCGTCCTAGCAAAGGAAGCCGAAAACTGCATCGAGGCCATCACGCGGCGTTTACAGGCAGAAAAAAACGTCCTTTTTCGTGGGCACTTAGCAGCGCAAACGAAGAGCAAACAAACCCCGTAACAAAAGCCCAACCTGATCAATGCCCGAGAGACGAAGGCGGCATAAGGTGAAATAAGAATAACAAAGGTAATTCTCATTCCCTATCGCTCGGGTCGCTTGGCTAACCAGCACCTTAGCCTGCGTTTTATCCCCACTCCCACGTGAATAAACTCGTTACGCGCCAAGCGGGCCACATTAACGAGGGCTGCCAGCAGACGCACCGGAAGCGGTGCCGTTTTACGGTAGTAGATGAAACTGCTTTTTAAAAGCAGACGGGCCATCTGCCGATACTGCGTTTTTACGCTACCCATCCAGTGATGAACAACCTCCGCCTGTGGCAAGTAGATGACCCGATAGCCTGCTCGCTTTATGCGCCAACACCACTCCACCTCCTCGTAAAACATAAAAAAGGCCTCATCCAACATCCCAACTGCTTCGATAACCCTTCTTGGCACCATAATACATGCGCCCGAAACGTGGTCTACGTCCCACTCCACATCAAAATCGTCACGGCCAAACTCGAACTTCAGCCCCAACAAGCCTGAGAAAAACTTCCTGATAATATCGAAGCCGAGAAGTTCGCGCAATGGGGAAGGAAAAGGACGCCCGTTTCGCTGAAGGCTGCCGTCGCTGTTAAGCAGTTTTGGCCCCACGGCACCCACATCGGGGTGTGCATCAAGATAGTCTACCATCCGCCTTAACGCGCCCGGCTTTGGCTCGGTATCCGGGTTCAGTAAAAGACAGTATCGCCCAGAGGCCCGTTTCAATGCCAAATTGTTGGCCTTAGCAAACCCCAAATTCTGCTCACTCGCGATCAGCTGCACCGTAGGGAATTCCGCAGCCACCATGTCGGCGCTGTTATCTTGCGAAGCGTTATCCACCACCCAAACTTCATATTCCAGGCCAGAGACTGCCGATGGCAAACTTTCTAAACAAGCACGAAGCAAATGACCGGTATTGTAATTCACAATAACAATAGATAAATCCATTCTGCCATCCAAATAAGGTAGAATAGTGTGTAGGAGGGAACGATCTATGCCTTCATCCCTACAAAAGGATACCACGCCAACCTTACAATTAGGCGAAAAGGCTCCAGATGCCCACGTCCAACTGGCCGATAGCGGAGAGGAGATAGCCCTCTCTTGCTTTTGGTCTCAACGTCCAACCCTTCTCGTGTTCCTCAGGCACTTTGGCTGCCCCTTCTGCCTTGAACTGGTCAATCAACTTCGTCAAGTAAAAGAACTATTTATTCGTTCCAACGTGCAGGTTGCTCTTATTACCATAGGCACCCCGGAACGCACCCAAACGTTCTGTCAACAACAACGCCTAGAGGCGCCCTTCATCTGTCTTAGCGACCCCACCAAAGAAGCCTACCGCGCCTTTGCCCTAGGACGTGCGGTACTTACCCAGTTCACCTCGGGACGTGTCATCTCTGGTGCCTTCCGCGCCATGCTGCATAAACAGTTTAGCCTGCTACCGCAAGGCGATCCGTTTCAAATGCCCGGGGTGTTTCTGGTAGACGATCAGGGCACCATCCGTTATGCGCACTACTACAACGACATTGCCGACAACCCCACCATAGCCGAATTGCAAGAGGCCGTCAGCCAACTGTAGCAATATGCCTCGACGGCTAGGCCTCCTACTTACTGCTGAACGCATGCAGGGTTTGAAAACCTTGCCCATCTACGTTCAGTTTGAACACAGTACCGGTATTGCCTTGCCCGCCTAATATGGTAGTTCCGTATAGTGTCAAGCCGGACGGATCGAGAATAAGGTCAAACCGCAATGCGCCATCGGCGAACCGAAAGATATGCAGCTTCTGGAAATGGGAGCCGTCTGGTCGCATTTTGTAGACGATACCATCGCCACCCCCACGGTCTCCCTCTAGCTGAGCGGTGCCATACAGCTCACCATCAGGTGCTTGCAAAATCGTCACGGGCATGTGGCCGGCTTGCAAAGGCCAAAACTGATGTACGATGTGAAAGTCGGTGCCGTCCGGCTTCAGAGCAAATATCACCCCATCGCCCTTCCCACCGTGGTCTGCTACCCCAACTAGCTCTCCATCCTGTGTCTGTATAAGAGCTACCGGCTGTTTGCCATCCGTTCCCCGAAAAACATGCAACACCTTAAACTCGCTTCCGTCCGGAGCTACGCGAAACACGGTGCCCGCATCGCTGAGGCTGCCGCCCGCTTTTGCCACACCGTAGAGCATGCCATCACGCCCCACAATCAATTGAAACGGATCTAGCCCATCCATGCCGTTGAAATTGTGCAAGATATGAATCTCGTGAGGATGTAGAGAGACCTCGTATATAACCCCATCGTTGTTTGGGCCGCCCGCCTCGGAAACGCCATACAGACATCCCTGCCCGACCGACAGAAGACAACTCGTGTTCGACACTTTGTCCAGCCCAAGCACATAGGCCTTTTGTAGCCGATCCTGATCGAGGCGGAAACGATAGATAGTCAGACAGGCATAGTAGTCATTGCCAACGGCAGCCCTATAGACCCATCCATCCGGTGCTTGCATTAGCGCATAAGGCCCTATTCCAAAGCTGCCGTCGAAGGTGTGAAGTAACCCGGAAAGCGCCGTTTTGAGGCGATAGACGGTAGAGCACACCATGCCCGTAGATGCCGCCACTATCTGTAACTCCATAGATGTACCCGTCGTCTCCGCGAATAATGGTCATCGGATGATAGCCATCTGCGTTGAGGAAATCGCCCTTTTGGTAGGCGCCCCAGCGCTCGACATGCTGCCGTAGCACACCAATACCAATCGCTATCATCACTGCAAGCCCGATCAGACCGAGCAGGGAAAGCAACAAGCTATAGAAAATATAGCGCCGATAAACGGCATCCTGATGTGGTTTCTGCATGTTTCATTCCCTCCTCAATAGCCTAACGGCCTTCTGGAATATCTGCCGATCTCGCTATAGCCTGTTGTCGCCTCATGAGGCGTTGTTTTACCTGCCACGGCACATAAAATGGAGCGATAATACCAAAGACAATAAGCAGTCCACTGCGCCACAACCACCCACGTGTCTGCTCCTCCCCTATAGATTGTAGCAACATGCATCGTGCCGGATTGTTGGGAAGATAGATCACATGTACTGGCATCCCCGGCCTAGCATAAGACCAGGTATCATAGGTAACGGGCTAGCCCCCTCATACGTCTGCCCGTTCACCTTAAACAGATAGTCTGTCAGATAGATCGTCGTTCTCGATCCTGTTGTATACCGATAGTTCACCACTCCAGGAGCGCCCACTCCTTGGCTCTTCAGCAAGTGGTACAAGGCCAACTTTTGGTTCGCCTGTACTATTCCGGCAATGCCCATGCCCACACACAGAACGGCGCCAATTCTTGAGAGAATAGTCACGGTTTTTAACTCTTTGCTTATCTGCTTTTCAGCCTGCTGCTCGCCCTTTTGTCTAACGGAGGCAGGAAGCACATTCTCTAGGTAAGAACGCAAAGGAAGGTAGCCGGCGCGCTGACTGCTATAGCTGAATTTCTTGCCGGAATAGTGAAGGCGTAATATCTCAAAAGTGCCATAACGATGAACGAAAGGGTAGACATAAAAGCTATCAACCTTTTCAAGGGGAATCTCCATGCTTCGCCAAATTCCCCTCAGAACGAGTTTCTGCCCATCCACATGCAAGGTTTTCATAAAACTATAAAGCGCCCCTAGCAAGCTTAGAAAGCCCCCAACGAAAAGCGCCACTTCCACGGATGGGTAGGATAGTTGAGAATTGGCCCCTCCATGCGCCGCAAACTCGGAAGTATGCGTTACAAAGAAAACCAAGCCGACTCCGAAAAAGGTGAGCGATCCAAGCAGCCACAACAACGCCAGGCTACGCACAGGATGAAGCTCTATCCCTTTAGCGCGTATTCGATCGGCCTGACGCCGTAATACCTCTTGCAAACGTCGAATAAGCTCCGCCTCGAAAACCTCCGATGACCCTACAACTTCCGGGTTAATCGTCAGCCTGCGACCATCTACACCCCACAACACGATACGGCGCCATGGATATACTCCTGTGTCCGTCACAGCCTCTATCGAGTCCCAGCGCAGTTTTTGAACGCCTAGCGGCGTGAGCTTTACTAACTCCTCCTCTTCCAAACCATAAGAAACAAATGAATCCCATAAAACTGGAGCGGCGTAAACCAGCAAGGCGAGCATCCCCCAGACGCATAGCACAAACGCGATCATCATTGTGATAAAAGCTGCTGTTGGCTCGCCCTGCATGGCCATATTGTTCAACAGCCCCCAGAACCATCCAACGGGCACCAGCAGTAAAAAGATCGCTATCAGCATCAAGAATAGAGCACCTAGGCGATTCCACCAAGACCCATAGTACCCCTGCATCTTCTTCCTTCCTCCCTCTCACACAGCTTGTGACACTCTGTTAGGGCTAAAGACCTACAGCTCTCGCAGTTGCCTGCGAGCTAGGTGAACATGAGGCAAATACCTCAGTCAATCTTTATGAACTTCCCCACTGCCACGCGAGGATACCTCCCGAATAGCCCGACTTCAGCTGCACCTCTAACCGCAGCTTTGTCGTCTCTACCGGAACAAAGTCTACACGATTGAAACAGTTTTTTTGCACCCCATAGTCGCCATTCGTTTCTACAGGCTGCCATTGCGAGCCGTTCCACCACAAAATCCTCCATGCTGCAGGCACGCGACATCCACCGCCAATCGTCTCATCATCGAACCAGTAGACACGGCACCAACTTACCCGCTCACTCTTAGCAAAATCGTATTCCACCCACTCCGAAGTTCCTCTGTGATCCCACCACGTAAAGCGGGGTAGGCTCTGGTCGGCGGAACTTGTTGGAATCTGCAGGTTTTTTAGCGCCTCCACGCTATCGCTCGGATTACACCAAGAGGCCGAAGCGGTTGCCCGATTTTCTGGAATCCAGTCATGCGCGTCCGGTCCCTCTCCTACTAGCGGAAAGGCCGAAACACGCAGACGCGCACAGCCCATCGGAATCAGCGCAACGGTCTCAGTTGGCGACGCAGATCGAACAGGACTTTGCTGCAACTCCCCAATAAGCCCATCTGGCTCTGCCGTCCACTGAGGAATCTGCTTTGCCCTCACTTTTAGTACAACCGGAGCGCTGGTCGGAGAGAACGGTTGGACGGGAAAGGGGTCTTTGCGTTCTTCAACAGAAACGGAGGTGGACGGATGGCGCAAATCAAGCACTAGTCCATAATTCCATGAGGTGGTTGGAAACACCTCATACGCCGGCCATTTCGCGGTGCCACCGTAGCGCACCCACCGCTCTCCGATGCGTAGAGAGTAGGCCAGAGGCCCTCGGTAGAGAGAGATGGCATTGTGATTGGCACGCCAAACCTTCACCCGAACCGACATCGGAAAGGTAAGCTCTACGGTATCATGCGACCGCCACAGCCTCTGCAGCACAATCCAACCGCCGTTCCCTATCGTGGGCGCATCTCGCCTCTCACCGTTCACTTTAAGGACAGGGTGTGTACACCACGCCGGTACCCGCAGCACGAGAGGAAACGCTGATGCCCTCTTCATAGAAAGCCTCAGATAAATGTGCTCGTCGAACGGGTAGCGTGTCTCTTCATGGAGGGTCACCGTTTCGCCATGCCCCACCCTCGCCGTTACCGTACTGGGCGCGTAGAGAACAGCCGCTAGGCCATTGCCACCCGTGGCCATCCAAAGGTGTTCGGTAAAGTAGGGCCACCCAAAAGCCACATTATGTTGGCAGCAACGATAGTCGTAGGGGTTATAAGAGAGCATGTCGCCGCCATCTTGTAATAGGGGCGCCTTGCTTGCACGATCGAGTTGGATCATATTGGGTGCCGTAAGATAATGCAACCCTTTGAGATCGGGCGTCATAGAGGCAGGGAGCGAGTTGAACGCCACGTCTTCACAACGATCGGCCCAGTGCGGATCGCCGGAGATGCTCGTGAGCATCTCGTCACTGTACATTACCTCCACCATGGCGCAGGTCTCTGCGGCTTGACGAGGCCCTGTATACCCAGGCCGAGCATTCTCATCCGCCCCAATCATGCCACCTGGCACCTGACCAAAAAGCCCCCAAGCGGTATGATAGTCTCTCACCGTGTCCTGGTAGTAGCGCGGGTCACCCGTAACTTCATAGAACTCGGCCGGTTCCCGAAATCCCTCGCATAGGTTTACCCCGTGCCAACTCGCCACTCCATCCGCCCAATCGGCGGTATGCTCATGGGTGCGCTTGGCCAAATCAAGCAACCACTTCTCTCCGGTACGATTGTAAAGCCAAAGAATGCTATCCAAGTTGTCCCCACCACGCACCTTCTGCCAACTATCCGGCAGGAACTGATTGAGGGGCAGCCCGGCTTCCCAACGAAAATAGCGCTCCATAAAGGGGATCACGCGCTTATCGCCGGTCGCCTCATAGTAGGTGCGAAGGGCATACAAAGCCAGCATGTTGGGCCACAGGTCTTTGGCCTCCCTATTCGCCTCCGGCCCAAAATAGCCATCTGGCCTCTGGCTGTTTAAAATGCCATCAATCCAGCGTCGTGCTTCCCGAATAATGTGCCTATCCCTCAAAAGATAGCCTAAGCTTGTATAGCCTCGGAGCCAGTAGGGAAGCTCTTCCCAACCGTTCTTGCCCTCGCCCGTTGGGCTTACCCAAGCGCTGCCATCGAACTGACACCAGGGGCTTATCTCCGTGAGATGTCCGGTGAAACCATTGCTCATCAACACCAACTGCTCTTTTAGCCATCCCTCCGGCCGAACTGCCCCCACAGGCAACGGTATGAGCGGTTGAGGTACCAGGGGCGGACGATTGCCCGTATAGAATGCGTTTCTTCCCAACCTAGGTAAAACGGCGTATGTCTTTACCCGTATAGGCTCTGGCTTTTGCTGTTGTGCAGCAGCACGCAGTCCTATACTACAAACACTGCCTAACAGCAAAACCGCAAGCACCGCGTTTTGTCTTTTCATCGTTGTCCCTGCTCTAAAAAGTTATTGCCTGTCATCGTCGTGATGCACGACTTTAACCGCAATTTCCTTATCTATCAAGCTTTTCGATCTGAAACAGCCGCCACAGCTGGCTGTAGAGCTACCAAAAAACTAGCCCTTTCACCATCGGCAAAGAGCAATGGCCTATCAAGGCCTCTCGCTCTTGACAAAACCGCTCTACACAGGGGTACAATGGTTGTAGCAATGGGCGGTTGGCTCAGGGGTAGAGCGCCTCGTTCACACCGAGGAGGTCGCTGGTTCAAATCCAGCACTGCCCATTTTTATTTTGCGTAATTCACCCACAGCACATCAGTACGTTTATCCTTTGTGGAATGGATGGTTCGCGTCGGGCCGACGTGTTTGAACCATTTCGGGCTTGGGTAGAGACGATCCATCTGCTCGCATTCGTAACCCGACACCGCTACAAGCCCTTGAACCGAATTGAGCATCCGCGCAAGCTCCTCATGCTGTTCATTGCTCATTTCATAAGCATAGGCCCTTCTATCGCCGCGCGTTTCGTGGAGATAGGGCGGATCGTAGTAGAACAAGGTGCTAGGCGAATCGTACAACTGGATGACCTCAAGTGCCGGTCTATTCTCGATTTGAACGCGCAGCAAACGCAATGCGATTTCGGGCAAGTCCTCAACTGCCCCTAACCATCGAGAAACAGCGCCGGCCATGCCCGAACGACTTGTGTTCCTACAGTTAGCCCAGCGGCCGATTGAGGCCGATTGCGCTAAGCCGGTACGCACCTGTCGTGCCCGCACATAAAAACGTCGGGCGCGCTCCAAGGGGTCAAGCGTTGGGTCAATTTGACAAGCAAGGGCAAACTCCTCCCGCGAGAAAGGCGTTAAAGCAATAGCGCGAATAAGTCGCTCGGCATCTTCACGAAGAACACGAAAGAAGTTCGTCACCTCTCCATCTATATCGTTATAAGTTTCAACCGGAGAGGGATCACGATTTAACAACACGGCACCCGACCCCCCAAACGGTTCGCAGTAGTGATGAGTTTTGGGCAGCAGACGAAGCAACCAGTCTAGATGAGAAAACTTTCCGCCGTACCATCCGAACGCAAGCAGTTTCTTGGAGCTTTGTTTTACCACAGGCGAAGACGCATGGTTCCTTTTCATCGTCATAGAGCCGATTCTTCTTTCCTAAGGGAGGTCGCTTCTATAATACCTTAATCCTTCTTCCTCCTAACCAAGATCTGCTCTCCTGTTGACATCACCTTAAAAGGTCGTTATAATTGGCACAAATTCTGTGGCTTTTCGGAGAACTGGCTTTGGAAATACGCTCCATCCCTATCGATCAGATCGTTGCCGATACGGCACAACCCCGCAAACATCACGATGAGGAGAGTTTGCAGGGGCTAGCCGACAGCATTCGTCAGCATGGTCTGCTAAACCCTATAACCGTTACGCCCATCCCCGGCTCTTCTCATTACCGCATCGTTACCGGTGAACGGCGTTGGCGTGCCGCCAAGCTGGCCCGTCTCGAAACCCTTCCCTGTGTGGTGCGTGAGATCACCGAAGAGGAACGCCTCACCGAACAGATCATCGAAAACCTCCAACGCGAAGACCTCCAGCCCCTTGAAAAAGCGCGCGCCATCCAGCAAATTAAAGAGACCCTCAACCTTACCACACGTGAAGTGGCCCGGCGGCTGGGTTTGTCGGAACGTACCGTGAACTATATTCTCGACCTGCTCTCCCTCCCTGAAGAGATCGGCGAGGCCGTGGTCTCTAGTCCCAATAGGCCGGCAGCCGGCCAACTTACCGAAAAACATGCCCGCTACCTTAAACAGTTGAATCCCTACCCAGAACTGCAGCAACAGGTGGTGGAACACATTCAACAGGAGCGCCTTAACAGCGAAGAGACCGAAAAGCTTGTTCGCGCCATACGCACCGACCCCAAACGCGCCCATGAGATTTTGGAGTCGGCCCCCGAGCAGAGAGAACAGATTTACCAGGAGCTTCGCCAAGCCCCTATGGAGGAGGATCGCTACGCCGTTGTAGAAACCTATGCGCCTCGCAGTCAGGCTGCCCAAAAAGTTTTGGATATGCTGCCACTGCTGGCCGATATCGAGGTCTCACATCTTCCGAAGGACGACCTCACCGCACTTCAGGAGGCCCTCCGCTCCCTACAGATGGCCGTTGAAAGCCTATTGCGTGCCTGTGAACAACGTAGCCCAGATTTCTAGCAATACGGTACACTATAGCAAGAAAATAGGGGCTTTTGCCCCACAACCAATAGCCTTTATGGCGACGCTCTGCAAAGAGGAACAGAAACCATGACACAGGTTGCACCTCGTGGCCCGTTGGCCTTTCGACTGATTATGCGCGAGGATGGCATCGCGCGGGAGCTTGGTGGCGAACTGACCCAGGCCGTTAGCGAGACCGACTTTCTGTTGCGCAAAGCACTCGACCTCGGTGCTTCCGACATTCACCTGCAGCCGGAACGCAATCGCATGCTTGTTCGCTATCGCATAGATGGCGTAATGCATGATGTGGGGCAACTTTCGATAGACATTGTGCCCAACATTCTCGCACGCCTTAAGCTTGCTGCCGGCATGCACATAGACGAACGAAGAGAGCCACAAGACGGCCGCATTGACATGGAATACGGCACCCGAAAGCTGAGCGCTCGCGTCTCCGTGTTGCCCATGCTGAACGGGGAAAAAATGGTGCTGCGCATCCTCGATCCGGTTGGCGCCCGCGTGGAGCTAGATAAGCTGGGAATGCCGCCCGACGTGCTGCAAAAATGGAGCCAGGCCATCCAATCTGCCTACGGTATGGTGCTCGTCACCGGCCCCACAGGCAGCGGTAAAACCTCGACCCTCTATGCCTCCATCAACAAGTTAGACCGCACCCGACGTAACATCGTTACCGTAGAAGACCCCATTGAGTATGAGTTTGCCGACCACATCACCCAAGTCCAGGTTACCGAACGTATGACCTTCCCTCGCGTCATGCGGGCCTTCCTTCGCCAAGACCCCGACGTCATGATGGTCGGAGAGATGCGCGACCCCGAATCGCTATCAATCGGCATCCAGGCGAGCTTAACCGGCCACCTTGTCCTTTCGTCCCTTCATACCAACAACGCAGTGGAGACCATCGGGCGTATGATGGATATGGGTGGGGAACCCTATCTCATCGCCTCTACCCTCCAGGCCGTTATGGCCCAACGCCTTGTACGCACCATATGCCTTAACTGCAAACAGACCTACCAGCCTCCTCGTGACGAGCTTATCGAAATAGGTCTCAACCCCGACGCCATGCAAGGAAAAACTTTCTACAAAGGCGCCGGTTGCGAACAGTGCCGTAAAACCGGCTTCCGTGGGCGCATCGGCATTTTCGAGATTTTGGTGAGCACGCCGGAGTTGCGCGAAATGATAGCGCGCCGAGCCACCATCGGAGAGATTTATGAATACGCACGCAAAAAACAGCAGATGCGCACCATGCTGGAAGACGGACACCAAAAGATTTTCGCCGGGCTTACAACTCCCCGAGAGGTCTTCACCGCCGTCTACTCCACCATGACCTCCGGCTTGACCCCCGGTATGGAAAACGGAGGGCTGGGATGAGAAGCCGAAGCTTCTTATCCCCCCTCTGTTTGCTCCTTCTCCTCTGCTCGCTCGGCCGCTGCCTAGGGCAAGTCGATCCGTTTGCTCATAAAGACAACCCTTTCCTCATCGCCTTCACCCTCGCCTGGCACGTTCCCTTGCCCGATTACACGGAACTTATCGAGCCTTTCCCTATCCGGCAAGATAAAGAAGACGACCTCCTACTGCTGATCGGCTCCGCAAGCAGCACCGATTTTCGACGCCAACTGTTGCTCACCCATTGGGACGGCTTTCGCTTCGCAACCGATGCCACGGCATCCTTTATCGGATGGGCCACCGACCCTCTCATCGCCGGCCATTTCGCCGACTCTTGGCCAACGCTTGCCACGCCGGAAAACACCGACGCTCAACTGCCAAAAAACAAGATCGTGAAACCTCAAAAGCTTCCCATGGTGCAGATCGTTACCTCCGGCGGCATCTTCATGTGGAAAGGCGGAGGTTTTGAACGCCTCAGCGATCCCCCTCCGGCGCTTCGCTTCAGCCTGATCTGCCCTGCTCAACTCGACCGTCTTGCCTGCGGCAACGGCGACAATACCTCCATTTGGACGCTCAACTCCGGCAAACTCGTAACCGATGACCTTCACCTAAACCCCACCGAGGAAGGCTACCCTCATTGGGGCGTCGGCACCTACCCTTTTGAAGGCCGGCAAAACCTCACCTCCAACATCCTCTATGCCCAAGCCTACTGGCAAGGCCAACGAAGATGGCTCATCGGGGTTTTACCATCGGACACAAGCGGCGATTCGTCGCCCGGCAACGACCGCCTCATTGTCTACGTCCCAAAAGCCGACGAGCGCGACAAAACCTTCTGGCAATTGACTCGTTTTGACGATTATGAAGAGAGCTGGCGTAGCGACCCACTGCCGGGGAAAGTCCTCGATGTGCGTATCGGCGACCCACGAGACGAGGGGAAGATAGGTCTGCTTGCGCTCGTAGATGAGGGCAAAGGAAAACGCGAACTCTACTGCTTTCAACCGATCCGCTGACGCCATCTCCAACAGAGTGAACCTAATCGTTTAGTTTTCACAAAAAACACACGGAGAGACCAGACAGCAGGTAGTATGAAAGATCAAACTCGTTCAGTTGTCGTAGGTATAGCCGGTGGTTCGGCCTCCGGAAAGACCACTCTCGTTCAGCACCTTACGCATGCACTTGCCAACGGCAGTCCTCCGCTCCATACGGAGGTGCTCGGCATGGACCGTTATTTCTATCGTGGTGCACCCGGCGGGCCTACCTTCATCTCTCCCACTACCGGCGAACGACTTCCCGATAACAACCACCCAAACTCCGCCGATAATACACGGCTCATCGCCGATATTGAGGCGCTTCGCGCCTCAGAAAACGCCCCCGACGTCATCCTCGTGGAAGGCCTGATGGCACTTCATGTGCCCGAACTTCGCGAGTGGTTCGACCTTCGCCTCTTTGTTGAGCTAGATGCCGACCTACGTGCCCTTCGACGCCTTCTTCGAGATATGCAGGGCGGACGCGGAAGCACCGACCCCCACTGGATCGCCACCTACTATCGAGAGTGCGCTCGCGTGGGGCACGCTGCCTATGTAGAACCGTCGCGCGTCCATGCCGACCTCATTGTAAGAGGTGACGCCGATTTTCAACGCATTGCCCCCTACCTCGCCGCCATCGTTCGTGAATTGTGGAATACTCGAAGGAGCCAGCATGAATAGCGACCTCACTATCGCACAATCCGTGAATCCACGCCCCATTAGCGAGGTGGCAGCCGACTTAGGTCTTACTCTCAACGACCTTGAGCTTTACGGTACCTATAAAGCCAAGATAGGATACTCTGCAATCGCTCGGCTTTTGAACACTCCCGCTCACTCAGAAGGCAAAATTGTGCTGATGACCGCCATCACACCCACCACTGCCGGGGAGGGCAAAACCACGGTGACTGTGGGCTTAGGGCAGGCTCTTTGCCGACTGGGAAAGCGCGCCATTGTCGCCATTCGTGAGCCTTCTATGGGACCGGTTTTTGGCTTGAAGGGTGGCGCCGCCGGAGGCGGTTATGCTCAGGTTATCCCCATGGAGGACATCAACCTTCACTTCACAGGCGACATGCACGCCATTGGCGCCGCCCACAACCTGCTTGCCGCCGCAATAGACAATCATTTGCATCACGGCAATCGTCTTAACATAGACCCTCTTACCATCTCCTTTCCCCGTGTCGTGGATATGAACGATCGGGCTTTGCGTCATATCGTCATCGGGTTAGGAGGCACGCAAGGAGGGATCCCCCGCGAATCGCGCTTTTTCATTACCGTTGCCTCTGAAGTCATGGCTATTTTGTGCCTCAGCAACCACCTTGGAGAGCTGAAAGAGCGCTTGGGCAAAATCGTCGTTGGACGCAACCGTGACGGTGAAGCGATAACGGCCGCCGATCTCAAAGTGCATGGTGCCATGACGGTTCTCTTGCGCGATGCTCTCAAGCCCAATTTAGTGCAAACTTTGGAAGGCACACCCGCCTTCGTGCACGGAGGCCCCTTTGGCAACATAGCACACGGTTGCAGCAGCATCATCGCCACCAAACTGGCGCGCCGCTTGGGCGAGATCGTCGTTACCGAGGCCGGATTTGGGGCCGACCTCGGCTTTGAAAAGTACTGCGATATCGTCGCCCCTAGCGCCAATCTACCCCCCGATGCCGTGGTCATTGTTGCCACCATTCGCGCCCTCAAAATGCATGGCGGCGTTCGTAAACAGAAGCTTGACGAGGAGAATCTCAAGGCACTTGAGGACGGACTGGCCAATCTCGAACGCCATGTGAGCATCGTGCAGCAGGTCAAAATCCCCTTTGTGATCGCTATCAATCGCTTCTCCTCAGATACAACCAAAGAAATCGAGCTTGTACGAGAGTTTGCGAAAAGCAAGAACTGGCTTGTTGCCTCCTGCGACGTGTGGGGACAGGGAGGAAAAGGCGGAGAGGAGCTGGCTGTAGCGGTTCTACAGGCACTAGAGCAGCCCGCCCACTTTACCCCGTTCTACACCGAAGAAGGAAGTCTCTTCACCAAAATGGAGACTATCGCGAAGCGAGTGTATGGAGCCAACGGCATTGCTTTGGAGCCGGCCGCTTTGTCTCAAATGCGCTGGCTAGAGAAAAGGGGGTTTGGCCATCTCCGCGTCTGCATGGCAAAAACGCAATACTCTTTTAGCGACGACCCAAAAGCAGGCGGTGCACCCACCAACTTTACCATCCACATTCGGGAGTTGCGTCTTTCCGCAGGTGCCGGCTTCGTCGTGGCTCTTGCCGGTGATATTATGACCATGCCCGGCCTACCCGAAGTCCCCGCTGCCGAAAACATAGATATAGACGATACCGGTCGCATCATAGGGCTTTTCTAGCCTAGAAGCGATGGGCCAAAACAGAGCCTGCTTTGTTAGCTGAGGTGATCACATGAATTGTGTTGCATGTTAGATACCATTGCGTTTTTAGCCGATCAAGCAGCACAAAACACGCATCCAAGCGTAATATTAGGGTACAATCCCTAAAACGAACCGGTGATTCTTCGTAGACTAGCGATATACCACAGAAAAAGGAGGCTCCTTACGCAATGCGTTATCCTATAGGGTTCATGATGGCGCAAGCCCGTCATCGCTCCAAAATGGAAAAGGCGGGCATAACCCGCTATCCCACGGTGCTCATGCTTGAGCCCCTCTATACCTGCAATTTGGCCTGTATCGGCTGCTCCGTAGAGCGCCATACCGGCAAGCTAAAAGACCGTCTCAGCGTGGAAACCTGCCTCAAAGCGGTTGACGACTGCGGCGCCCCTATTGTGAACCTCTGTGGAGGCGAGCCTACCCTCTATCCGGAACTTAAAGAGCTGATCGAAGGGCTATTTGCACGCGACAAATACGTTATTCTCTGCACAAACGCTCTCAAACTCGACACGAAGGTGTTTGGCGTTATACCGCCCGATCCGCGCCTCTTCATTATGATCCACCTCGATGGACTTCGTGAAACGCACGATTACGTGTGTAATCGTGCCGGTGTGTTCGACAAAGCTATCGAGATGATGAAGCGCGCCGCCGAGCTAGGCTACTATGTCTATATCAACACCACCGTATATAAAGAGACCTCGGTAGAAGAGGTGGAGGCGCTCTGCAAACTGGTGGATGAACTGAAAGCTCAGGGCATTCTCGTTTCGCCGGGCTATGAATACGAAAGTGTGGAGCGCGACATCTTTCTTACCCGAGAACAGATTCACGAAAAGTTTCGACAGATACGTAGCTTTGCCGGCAAATACAAAGTCTGCGCCACCCCTCTCTTTCTCGAATTCGCAGCCGGTCTACGCGAGTTGCCCTGCTCGCCTTGGTCTACCGTCAACTATACCCCCATGGGGTGGAAGTCGCCCTGCTATCTGATCGGCGATCGCTACATCCCAGATTGGGAGACCTTCTGGAATACCACTAACTGGGAGTACTGGGAATCGCGCCTAGACCCGCGCTGTCAAAACTGCAAAATGCATAGCGGTTTCGAGCATAGTGCCGTCACCGAAGCTATGAAAACCCTCAAGGGGAAACTTCAGCTCGCCGCCTGGTCGCTTAAATAAACGAATGCCTTCGCTGGTCACCGGTGCCACAGGCTTTGTCGGTTTTCACGTGGCTCGTCTGCTTACAGAGCGCGGCCAACCTATCCGGGTGCTTACCCGCCCGACGAGCCGTCGAGATAATCTTTGCGCTCTTAATCCAGCGCTTTACGAAGAGGTGTGTGGCGATCTAACCGATATCGCCTCGCTTCGCAGAGCGGTGGCCGGTTGCGATGTGGTCTACCATGTGGCCGCAGACTACCGCCTCTGGGCGCGCGATCCGCAACAGCTTTACCGAGCAAACGTGGAGGGCACAAAAAACCTCCTGACCGCAGCCCGTGATGCCGGTGTAAGGCGTGTGGTCTATACCAGCACCGTAGGAGTACTAGGTATCCCTCGCGATGGTTCGCCTGGAAACGAAGATACACCGGTCTCCTTGGCCGACATGATAGGGCACTATAAACGCTCGAAATTCTTGGCCGAGGAGGTTGCCCGTCAATTTGCGGCAGAGGGTCTGGATGTGGTCATCGTTAATCCGAGCACGCCCGTGGGCGAAAACGATATTAAACCCACCCCTACAGGCCGCATCATCGTGGATTTTCTCAACCGGCGTCTGCCCGCTTACGTAGACACCGGTTTGAACCTTGTGGATGTACGGGACGTGGCGGAGGGTATTCTGCTAGCTGCGGAAAAAGGGCGCACCGGTCAACGTTATATTCTCGGACATCGTAATGTAACTTTGAGGCAGATGTTAGAAATGCTCGCCCAGATATCGGGGCTGCCCGCTCCGCGCCTTCGTCTGCCCTATGCCCTCGCCTGGTGCGCCGTAGGCCTAGAAAACCTTGTGGTCGCAGGTTTGCTGAAAAAAGAGCCGACGCATCCCTTCGAAGGGGTGAAAATGGCTAGATATAAAATGTATTTCGACTCAACGCGCGCTGTGCGGGAACTGGGAATGCCCCAATCGCCCATAGAAAACGCTCTCGCCCGCGCAGTGGCTTGGTTTCAGGAGAAAGGTTATGCCAAAAAATAAAAACCATAATGTGGCCAGCACACCGTCTGGCCGAACTGTGATAATGGCCAGCGAGGTGGGCTTCTGCTTTGGCGTTAAACGCGCCATCAATCTCACCCGTCAAGCCCTCGATGAACGTAAAGACGTGTTTATCCTCGGTGACCTTGTTCATAACAAACGTGTTACCGATGAACTCGAAAGCAAAGGCCTTCGGAAAGTCGAGGACTATACGCAGAGCCGTGGTGGAACCATGGTCATCCGCGCCCATGGACTTCCTAAAGCGAAGATCGAGGAAGCTAAGACGCAGGGCATCGAGGTTGTAGATGCCACCTGTCCCATCGTCTTACGGGCACAAGAGGCCGCACAAATTCTGGAGCGAGACGGCTATCAGGTCGTGATCATTGGGGATAAAAACCACGCCGAGATCAAAGGCATCCTGGGCTCACTGGAAAATCCGGCCCTTGTGATTGATAGCGTTGAGGAGCTTTATGAGGCCAAGAAAAACTTCAAACTTCTGCGCAAAGTCGGCGTGATCTTTCAAACGACCCACGCGCTCGAACTGTGCCACAAAATCATCAACGAGATGTTGATGATGTGCAAGGAGATACGCATCATCAACACGATCTGCCGTCCTGTGCAAAACCGACAGGATGACGCCATCGAGCTAGCCCAGAAGGTGGATTTGATGATCGTGGTCGGCTCTCGTACAAGTGCCAATACCATGGAACTGGCCGCGCTATGCCGGCACTATAACTCCAACACCATTCACGTCCAAAACGCCGAAGAGCTGCCCATCGAAGTGTTGGCCAACTGTAAAACCGTCGGGATCGCTTCCGGCCTCTCCACTCCCGAAGACCTCGTTGAGGCCGTACGCCAGAAGGTGCTTGAATGTGACATCGCGCCTCCTTCGGAAGAGCCGGTGGCGCAGCCATCCTAACAAGAGAAAGCACGACTGCGAATCGGAGTGTTATTTGCGCTGCCTCAGGAGAGAAGGCCTTTCCGACCGATGGAGGCGGTGCAACAAAATCTTATCGTTCAGTGCTCCGGCGCCGGCAGGGAAAATGCAGCACGAGGCGCTCAGCAGCTCCTTGCACAAGGCGTTGGGTGCCTTATTATCTGCGGATTTGGCGGCGGCTTGACGGAAGAGCTTGTGCCGGGCACGCTGTTGATAGCCAATCAGGTGCTCGACGGAGTGGCATCGTCGCCAAAAGCCTATAAACCCAATGCGGATATGTTTTGGCAAGCACAACAGATCGTGCTGCCGCAGGTTCGCCTGGGGATAGGCCCCTTGGCAACGGTAAACCGCGTTCTGCTAAACTCGGCGGAAAAAAGCGCCTTTTTGCAGAAACTCTCTGCAATTTACCCAGAAAAACCTTTAGGAATCGATATGGAAAGCTTCGGCGCTGCGCAAATTGCCACCACACATAACTGTCCCTGGATAGTCGTGCGCGCCATTACGGACGGCTACCAAGACCGTATGCCCTTTGATTTTAACGTACTTACCGATACACAAGGCCACATTCGTCTTTTTCCATTCTTGCTTACCGTCTTGAAACAGCCCTATAACCTGCCCGAACTCTATCTATTGGGCAAGAGAGCCGCCTACGCCGCGAAGACGCTGGCGTTATACCTTCAAAATTTCATCGCTGCGTTGCAGGAGCCTAGCCCATGATCGTTCGTACCTGCTTCCTTATAGTGGCTATGCTCATCGCGTGCAGCGCGTCTTTATGCCGTGCACAAGAGATGGCCACCTCTCTCACCATCTCTCAGGCCATCCAAATCGCGCTTCAACAAAGCCCCCAAGCACAAGCCGCCCGCTATGAGTTGGCCTCTGCGGAGGCTGCAGCCGACCCCGACAGACCGGTGGCTCGCCCCTCTATCACCGCAACCGCATCCGGTACCGAGCAGGGTCAGGAGGTGCGACTGCCCGGCATCTCCGCACCCCCAGCCCTTCCAGAACAGTTCGGTCAGATAAAGTTGGAGTTCGATCAGCCTCTCTATCGCGCCGGGCTAGGGGCCGCCAAAGAGCGCTATCTGGCCGAACGCGCTATCGCTCTACAAAACTATCGGAAAGAGCTAGCCGATATCGCCTTTTCTGTCGCAAAGGCCTGTGTAGACCTGTTGCGCGCTCAGGCCGGCCTCAAAGCGGCAGAGGAAGGGGTCGCATTCGCAAAACAGTACGCCGCACTTGTGGAACAGCAAATTACCGCTGGGTTCGGCAAGCCCATAGATCGCACCCTAGCGCAATCTCAAACCGCCGAGGCTGAACTGGGTATGGCGAAGGCGCAAGGAGCCTACCATTTAGCCAAAATGAACCTCAATCGGCTCCTAGGGCGCCCGCTAGAATCCGCTATCCAGATCGTGCCTCCGGCCTCGTTGCCAGAACCACCCCCTTCCCCGGAAGAGGCCATCGCCACGGCACAAACGCAACGTCCCGATCTGCTTCTTCTAAACCTCCAACTGCAGGCCGCCAAAGCTGGCCTCTCTCTGGCTCGCCTCGCGATGCAACCCTCTCTTAGCTTTCATGCCGAACTAGCCGAACAAACTCGAACGGCCATCGTGCCGCAACACTATGCCGCAGCTACCATCGAACTTCATTGGCAACTGTTGGATAAAGGGGAGCGTAAAGCAGATAGAGCGCAGGCTGAAAATGCCGTTGAACGCCTCGTGGCCCTTCGCAAAGACGCCCTGTCCGGTATTATTCTCGATGTAACACAGGCGTGGCAGCAGATGGAAGAAGCTAAAGCTCAGCTAGCCCTAGCCCACGTTCAGTTGGAGAGCAGTAAGGCGAGTTTAACCGTGGCAGAGAAAGCCTACGAAGTGGGACAGGGTACGGCACTCGACATAAAGAACGCCCGCCAGGACTATATCACGGCACAACAGAGCGAACTTCAAGCACAATACGATCTGATCGCAGCCGAATTCGCTTTTCGGTACGCTCAGGGAACTCTTGTTCCGCAACAAATTTCTAAATAGAGATCATGAAAAACTTCGTCAACTGCAGTCGTTTCATTATATCCATTGCACTTATAGGTCTCTCGGTCATAGTGCTCATCGCCTGTGCACGCCAAGAGATGCCAACGGCATCTAAACTAGCCGCTGCTCCCGACCTCACGCCAACCTCTACCATGGCATCCACAGCCACCAAAAGCCTCGATCAATCCGTAGCGCCAAAGCCAGAACCTCTGCAATTGATCGGGCTTATTCAAGCCTCCGATCGAGCTACGCTCTCTATCTCACAGCCAACCAAAGCCCTTGCGGTTCTTGTGCACAACGGCGATCAGGTTTCCATCGGCCAACCCCTCATCGTTCTCGACGATACCCAAACACGCGCCCAATGGGATCAGGCCGAGGCCGGCTATCGCGCCGCACAAGATCAACTTCGCAAGGCCATCGTCGGCGCTAAGGCTCAACAACTCAAAGCCGATAGCGACCTTCAAACCGCCCAAGCAGCCCTCCAACAGGCCCAGCAAAAGGAGCAGCAGGCGCAAACTGCCCTGCGCGCAGCCCAAGACGCCAATAACGCCGATGCCGTTGCCGCAACCGCCAACGTACAAAAAGCGAAGATCGAGCTTGAACAAGCTCAAAAAAACCTTCGCTCGCTCCAACAGCTTGCCTCGGTTGGAGGTGTCTCGCAGTTGCAACTCCAAGGAGCGCAAGCCCAAGTGGAGACCGCCGAGGCCGATCTCAAGGCAGCTAAAGCGCAACTGCAGCAGACCATGGCAGCCCCTGGTGGCTCCCTACCCTATCGCGTTGCCCTTGCGCAGCAAGACCTCGATCAGGCGAAATTCGGAGTTCAGCAAGCCCAACAAGCGGTTCAAACGGCGGCCAAAGCGCGGCTTCAAGTCATCGCCATCGCTCAACACGATGTCGCCGCCGCCCGAGATGCCGTGCAGCAAGCCCATGCCGCTTTAGTCGCCGCCAAATCCGTTTATCGGGCGAACCAACTGATCAGTCCCATCGAGGGAATTGTCACCGACTTGGCGGTTCATACCGGCGACATCGTGCAGCCAGGCTTACCCCTGCTTGCCGTAGTCTCCACAAACCACCCCTATGTAGAGGCCTTAGCGCTCGCGCGTCAACTCCCTCTGCTGCATATCGGCCAAGCCGCCCAGGTGTTTTTGGATAGCCATCCCGGTGCAGCCTATGCGGCAAAACTTACTTATATATCGCCGGTGGCCGAGCCGGATGGCCGCTCGTTCCGTGTGCATTTCTCTTTTCTCCACCTCCCGGCGGGGCTACGAATTGGCCAAAGCGCCCGAATTCTGGTTATGCTTCCGTAGACCGCTATGTGGATTACCCGTCTCGCCATATCACGCCCCCTGCTTGTGTGGATGGTGCTGCTCGCCATAACGGCGCTGGGCATCTTTGCCTATTTCCATCTCCCCATAGACCTCAATCCGCGTGTAACGATTCCCACCATCACAATTACAACTGTCTATCCAGGGGCGGCGCCCTCGGAGGTCGAAACAGAGGTCACTAAACCGATTGAGGATGCCGTAGGTTCCGTCGCCGGCCTCAAAAACGTCTACTCCAGCTCCCAACCAGATGTCTCCATTATCAGCATGGACTTTGTCGCAGGCACCGATGTGGCGCGTGCTCTGGCCACCGTTCGCCAGCACCTACAGTCCGTTCACCTTCCTGCCGGTGCCCAAATACCCCAGGTCTCCCCTCTCGATATAAACGCCCAACCAGTGCTCTATCTCGGGTTAGAAAGCTCTTCGCTGAACTCGCTTCATCTGCGCCAACTTGCCGACGATGTGATCGCCCCACGATTGCGCCGAGAACCCGGAGTCGGCTCGGTAGAGGTCTACGGAGGAAGAACACGCGAGATTGATATTCGGGTAGACCCCCTGCGGCTCCAGGAGAACCATCTTACGATTGCCGACGTCATCAACAGTCTACAGATGGGTGGTCATGATGTACCGGCTGGCTCTATGGTGCAGGGACAACAGCAGATCGAGGTTCGTTTCGCCAGCGCCTATACCTCTCTGCGGGCGCTGCGCAATACCGTTCTTCTGCCCTCTGCCCCGCCCCCATCTCTCCCATCTCCCACATCTACTCCCCCTTCCCCCCCACTTACCCTGGCCGATGTCGCCGACGTTTCAGAGGGATACGCCCCGCAAACGGTTATCACACGCATCAACGGCCATGAGGGGGTGAGCCTGGTAGTGGTAAAAGCGGCAGATGCGAGTGCCGTGACCGTGGTGGAGGAGCTACAAAAAGCCCTCGCGCAACTTCATCCGATACTACCACCGGATGTGCATATCATCACCCTACAAAACACAGCCACCATCGTGCGTGAAGCGCTGCAGGACGTGGATTTTAGCCTTATTCTAGGGGCATTTCTGGCAATGGGCGTGGTCTTGCTGTTCCTGCACAACCTTCGCGGAACCCTCATTGTCTCGCTCGCCATCCCTACCTGCATTATCGCCACTTTCCTCGTGATGTACCTAGTAGGCTTCACCCTAAACCAAATGACCCTCCTAGCTCTCTCACTCTCCGTGGGTATTTTAGTAGACGATTCGATAGTGGTTCTTGAATCGATCACGCGACACCTCAATCGCGGAGAAACACCGATCAAAGCCGCCTATCGAGGGCGAGCCGAGATCGGGTTTGCAAGTTTGGCCATAACGCTTACCGATGTTGTGGTTTTCGTGCCCATTGCCTTTACCGGTGGCATCGTGGGCAGTTTCTTTAAGCAGTTTGGCCTCAGCATCGTGTTTGCTACCCTTTTTTCTCTGCTCGTCTCCTTCACCCTAACACCTATGTTGGCCTCCACTTGGTATCGTTCAGGAGAGACGATCGGAGCGCGCAGGGGAATCTACCGCGTTTTAGAAGGCCTTTATGTAAAACTGGAGAACCGCTACCGACACCTCCTGGGTGTGGCGATGCGTTACCGATGGATGGTACTGACAGGGGGCGGCGTTATCTTGGCGGCTGGGGTTTGGTTTGCCTTGCCCCACCTCGGCTTTGAGTTTCTACCGGGCATCGATCAAAGTCAAATAAGCGTCACCATAGAAATGCCTCCTGGCAGCAGCCTCAGTGCCACCGACCGCATCGCTGCACAGGCAGAGCGCATCATCGCCGCCATTCCCGAAACAGCCCATACGGCCACAACGGTCGGGCAGATATTGGGCGGGTTTGGCTCCATCCCTCAACAAGGCCCGCAGTTCGCTCAGATCAACGTACAGCTAAAACCGCGTGCAAATGTCTTCGCACGCTGGCTGCACATGCCTCTGTCGGGGACGCGCCTTAAGAGCGATAGCGCGATCGCACAAGAGCTTCAGTCCTCTTTGGCTCCCCTAGCCCAAACAAGCGACGCCCGCATTGTAGCCACCGCCGTGCGCTCTGTGGTAGGAGTTACACAACCCATAGACATCCAACTGCGAGGTGCTGATACACAGAAACTAGCCCAATTTGCTGCCGTTGTTCGCGATCGTCTCGCCCGAATACCCGGTGTGCTCAACCCAGATGTTTCCGTGCGCACAGGCAAACCAGAGGTCACAGCGACCATCGTGCCTTTTCGTGCGGCCTCCTTTAACCTTCCTCCCCTTCAGGCCGGCACCATTCTACACGAGGCCATTGCGGGTGCCTCACCCACTGTTTACAGGGATGGCGACAAAGATATCCCCGTACGTGTGCATCTGTCCGGCTTTGATCATGGCAATCAGCAACAGGTTGGTAACATCATCATCGGCTACGATTCGTTCGGCCAGCCCATTCTTCTTGCCGATGTGGCCGATCTCTTCCTGCACAGCAGCCCCACAAGCATCGATCGCCAAAACGGTGAGCGTATGGTTGCCGTAACCGCCGATCTCGCGCCCAATGCGCCGCTGGGGAATATTCAACAAAGAATACAACGCCAAATTTTGAACAAACTGCCCCATGCCGGTATCAAGATTCATTGGGGTGGCGATGCGGAAACGCTGAACGAAAATGTCGTCCCTTTTGCCACCTCCGTTGCCATGGCCGCTCTGCTGGTCTATGTGGTCATGGCGATCTTGTTCAACAATCCGGGCACTCCCTTTGTCATCATGTTCACTCTGCCCATGGCGCTTGCCGGCGCCTTAGGGGCCCTTGTGCTCACCGGTGAAACGCTATCGTTGGTTGCTGCCATCGGGGTGATCATGCTGCTAGGGCTTATGGGCAGGAACGCCATTCTGCTTTTGGACTATACCAACACGCTGCGGTCTCGGGGTGAACCTCGCGATCTCGCCATTCAAGAGGCCGGTGCAACCCGCCTGCGCCCCATCCTCATGACGACCATTGCCACGATTCTGGGCATGTTACCCATCGCGCTCCGCATTGGGCAGGCATCGGAAATTAGAGCTCCCATGGCGATTGTGGTTATCGGGGGCCTGTTGGTTTCCACACTTTTGACGTTGGTGGCGATACCGGTTATCTACACGCTGTTCGACGACCTCGTTCTGTGGCTGCGCCAACATCTTGCTTACCCTACGCGCGAACCGCAAAACATCGAAAAACCCGCTTCTCAGGGTGTAGGTGAACGGTGAAAATGCACCATCTTCCAAGCCCCATCCCGCTTTACAAAGACCCTTGTTTCGTTATAGCTCTTCCAATAGGGCACGCCATCCTGTTCGAATGTCTGTAGACGGGTATAGGTTACGATGCCACAATCTCCGTAGATTTGCACACGAGGGGAGAGCATATCAAAACGGATTGGGGCGCGTTCCGGGCTTCTTCCCATGAGGCGAATAAGATCGAGGTGAAACTCAAGACCATCAATGCGATAGGCGCAAACGTCCTCAAAACAAGAGAGTTCTTGGGATGAGAGGGCCGCATAGGTTTCGGCATCGCCCGTATCAATGGCGTGAAGCATCCGCCAGGTAATCTCCAAAAGCTCGCGTTGAGCCGCATCGAATCGGGCTGCGTCCAACACCTCTTTTTCAAGCGGCATTTTATGTCATATCTCCTGCCACCATGCGCCGTACCTGTTCCACGTAGCGTGCATCGTAGGGGTCCAGACGTCCGGCGTTGCGATAGTGTCGAAGGGCTTCTCGATCGTAGCCTAGCCCCGCATAGACATCTCCTAACAGAGCATGATAGGAGGCGTTATCCGGGTCGAGCTTAATGGCGCGACGCAGGGCATCTGCCGCCTCATGAAGGTAGCGGAAGCGCAGGCAGAGCACGCCAAGGCGCACGTTGTAGTAGGCATCGCGGGGAGCGAAATGGGTGGCCTTCTGTAACGAGGCAATAGCCTCTTCAATACGTCCGGCGCGCACATACAGGTTTCCTAGGGAAAAGTGGTAATAGCTCTCTTCAGGTTTCAGATCGCGTGCCCGTTCCAACTCCACAATAGCCTCTTCGGTCAGCCCGATGCCGGCATAACATTCGCTCAACCGAAAGCGATAGTGGGCGTTATCTGGGGCATACTCAACGGCCTTTCGATAGGCCTGTGCAGCGGAACGCAGAAGGCCTTTGCGACGAAACTGCTCGCCTCGGTTAAAGTGAGCCGTCGCGGAACGCATATTAGAGGCTCCTCTTGCTCTCCTTCCGCCCGTCTTTTCCGTTCCCTGTTTCGCCGAGTGCGGCTTTTCCAAAGTATCAACTCCCAAAACAAATGTTGCCTTCATTAAACCTAAGCGGGCACTCCTGTGTCAAGTCAACTAACGACACTTCATCAAAGAGGTTTCCGCATTGGTTATGCAGATGAACACATTAGGCGGAAACATCCAAACGTACTTGGTATTCCGATAACGATTGCCGCCACAATTCACTGTCAGAGCCATAGCCTACACGCTCCATCGTAGAGGCCTAGGCTCTAACTTGATCCTGCCGACAGCACGAAATGGCCTTTGGTTTTTTTTCATGAGGTAGCCCAAAAGAAGGTAAAATCTTCTCCATGCTTAGAGATTTAAAAAGGAGCAGCATTTCGTGAGCAGCGAGGCTCATTCGGTACCATCATCGCGTTCGTCAAAAGCCCTACACCGTGACTGGGGCCTGTTTCTGACAAGCGTTTTCCTCTTTTCTTTCGGCTTTGCCATCTATTCGGGTGACTTTCAGAACTTCCTTCGCGATCATCTCGGTGCCAACCCTCTCATGTTAGGAGGCCTCGAATCGCTACGAGAAATCCCCGGCCTTCTTGCCGCACTTATGGCCGGAACCCTGGCCATGCTGCCCGAAACCCGCATCGCCTCTCTAGGCCTCATTATTATGGGCGTTGGCATTGGGCTTTCCGGTACGATCTCCTCCTACTGGCTGCTGGTGGTCATCACCGTCTTCTGGTCTATCGGTTTTCACTCCTACTCTCCCGTAAGCTCCTCCATCGCACTCGCGCTGGCCGAAGGTAAAGAGGGTGGAAAGCATCTCAGCCGTATGGCCGCCATTGGCAAACTGGCCACGATCTTCGCGCTGCTCGTGGCATGGCTTCTCGCCATCGGGATGAGTGCGCTAGGCTTTCGTCCCCATCATGGACACACTCCCGCACCTGTGTACCTCGTAAGCTTCGCCTTTGCCGGATTTTGCATTGTCATTAGCGGTTTCCTCTGCTTGGGCATCTCGCATCACGGTTCCACCAAAGGGCCGAGGGCACGCCTTATCGTTCGCCGTAAATATGCCCTCTACTATCTTCTTACTTTCCTCGACGGCTGCCGGCGGCAGATATTCAGCATTTTTGCTTTCTTTTCCCTCGTCCTGGTCTATAAAGTGCCGCTTGAAAACATGCTCTCTATTCAGTTCATCAATGCCGTGCTCATTATCGTCTTCGCCCCTATTATCGGAAGAGAAATAGATAAACGCGGGGAACGCGGCCCATTAACCTTCTACAGTATTGGGCTGATTGTGGTATTCCTCGGCTACGCCACCATACGCACGGTGGGCGCCCTCGTGGCCCTCTTTCTCATTGATAATGTGCTCTTTAGCTTCGGGGTTGGTTTTACTACCTATCTCAATCGCATCGCCGAGCCGAACGAGATCACGCCCTGCCTCTCGATGGGGGTAACGATGAACCACATCGCCGCCGTCACCGTTCCTGTCGGAGGTGCTTGGCTCTGGATGCACTATCACGACTATCAACTACCTTTCTGGGTGGGGGTAGTCATCGCCACGATCTCGCTAGGGGCCACCCGCTGGCTTCCAAAAGAACGCAAGCCGCAAGTTCCTGTCCTGGAAGAGGTTGTGCTACGTGAGGAACCGCTTCTCACCGAAGAGCTAGAGCCTGAGGGATAAATCGCCTCTACGAACGCCTATGCTATACTTTTGATATGCAGAACGAACAAACTCCTTTGGTTGGCATCATCATGGGGTCACAGTCCGATTGGGAAACGATGCGCCACGCCGCCGAAACGCTCTCTCAGCTCAACATCCCTTACGAGGTGCGTATTGTATCCGCGCATAGAACTCCCGATCTGCTTTTCGAATACGCTTCTACGGCGGAATCGCGTGGCCTCAAAGTCCTTATTGCCGGAGCCGGTGGGGCTGCCCACCTTCCCGGCATGGCGGCAGCGAAAACTCTCTTGCCGGTGCTCGGCGTGCCGGTGCAGTCGCGGGCGCTTCAAGGCCTCGACTCGCTGCTTTCCATCGTCCAAATGCCGGCAGGTGTGCCGGTGGGTACACTGGCCATCGGCACCGCGGGGGCCGTCAATGCCGCCTTGCTCGCCGCAGCGATTCTGGGCACCCAATTGCCCGTCGTCCGCGAAGCCCTCCGTCATTTTCGCGAGGAGCAAACCCATAAAGTGCTCTCTTACCCCGATCCACGGGAGGGCGCCTCATGAGAATCGGAATCATTGGCGCCGGCCAACTCGGTCGCATGCTTGGTCTGGCCGGAATCCCTTTGGGGCTTACCTTCCGTTTTCTCGATCCTGTCTCTAGCGCCCCTGCTTCCGCCGTAGGTGAGCAGATTGTAGGTGAGTATAACGATCCACACGCATTGGAGCGATTTGCGAAGGATATTTCCCTCATTACCTACGAATTTGAAAACGTCCCAGTTGAGAGTGCCTGTCGGCTGCAAGCTCTGGGCAAGGTGGTGCTGCCACCTCCTAACGCGCTTGAAACCGCCCAAGATCGCCTGCTAGAGAAACAGTTTTTTCGATCGCAGGACATCCCTACCCCACCTTTCCATCCCGTGACGACCTACGCGGAGTTACAGGAAGCGGTTCGTATGGTAGGGCTACCGGCCGTGCTAAAAACGCGCCGTTTCGGCTACGACGGCAAGGGACAAGTCGTTCTACAAACGGAAGCCGAGCTTGTCCCGGCTTGGGAAGCCCTTGAAGGCAGTCCATCGATCTTAGAGGGTTATATCCCTTTTGAACGCGAACTATCGCTTATTGCAGTGCGTGGGCTGCAGGGAGAACTCGCCTTCTATCCTCTGGTACAGAATCATCACCGTGAGGGAATCCTACGGCTTTCGCTTGCGCCCGCGCCAAATCTTTCGCTAGACCTTCAGCAAGAGGCGGAAGAGTACGGCAAACGAGCGCTGACCACACTAAACTACGTGGGCGTTTTGGCCATCGAGTTTTTTGAAAAAGAGGGCCATCTCATCGCCAATGAAATGGCACCACGTGTGCACAACTCCGGCCACTGGAGCATTGAAGGGGCAACAACAAGCCAGTTCGAGAACCATCTTCGGGCCATCTTGGGCTATCCCTTAGGGGCTACTACACCACGAGGTTATAGCGCCATGATCAACCTTATCGGCTCGTGGCCATCTCCTGAAACTGTGCTGGCCATCGAGGGTGCCCACCTTCATCTCTACGGCAAAACTCCACGGCCACGGCGCAAGGTAGGACATATTACCCTTACTGCCGAAACTATAGAGAAAAGAGACGCTCTCGTCGAACGGATACGTCGCCAGCATATCGTAGACTTCTGAGCGTCATCCCATTTTATCTCATACGGATGAGAGGAGGAGGCATCGTGTTTCTTCGCGACATCCTCATTACCTTACTGCTTTGTGCACTACTGATCGGAGCTGTGCGTCTATCGGCGCAAGAGACCACGCCCACAGTGGCAGTGCCGCCGGTTCCTCGCGAGTTTCGCGCCGTATGGGTGGCCACCGTGGATAATATAGACTGGCCCTCGCGCCGCGGCCTCTCGGTAGACCAACAAAAGGCCGAACTGATTCGAATCCTTGACAAGGCGGTGCAACTTCATTTGAATGCAGTTATCCTTCAAGTGCGCCCCGCTTGTGATGCCTTCTATCGCTCCTCTATCGAGCCTTGGTCTATCTATCTCACCGGCCACCAAGGCGAAGACCCCAGCTACGACCCGCTCGCCTTTGCCATCGAAGAGGCCCACAAACGTGGGCTGCAGCTTCATGCCTGGTTCAACCCCTTTCGTGCCTACCATCCCTCTGCGCACGGCCCGCTAGCGCCTAACCATGTGGCACACACGCATCCCGAATGGGTTCGCCACTACGGCGATATGCTCTGGCTCGATCCCGGAGACCCCCAGGCGCGTGCCTACTCTCTTTCCGTCATTCTCGATGTGGTGCGACGCTACGATATAGATGGAGTCGCTATTGATGACTATTTCTATCCCTATCCCATTTCGGATAAAAACGGTCACGAGATTCCTTTTCCCGATCAGACCACGTACCATCGCTATCGTCAACAAGGCGGTACGCTGGACTTAGCCGACTGGAGACGCCAAAACATCAACGATTTTGTGGAAAAGCTTTATGAAGAGGTTAAAGCCATAAAACCTTGGGTGTTGGTAGGTATAAGCCCCTTTGGCATATGGCGACCGGGCCATCCCGAACAGATTCAGGGTTTCGATGCCTACAACGAAATCTCCTGCGACTCGCGGCTTTGGCTTCGGAAAGGATGGCTCGATTACCTTAGCCCACAACTCTACTGGCCTATCGAGAAAAAAGCCCAATGCTACTCGGTTCTTTTGAACTGGTGGCTAGATCAGTGCAACAGCGATGCCCCTCGGTATGTCTGGCCTAGCCTCTACACGGGACGTGTGGGCGACGGCGCCTGGCCTGCAAGCGAGATCGTGCATCAGATCGAGATAGCCGAGAAAAACCCTACCAGCGATGGCTGTGTTCAGTTTAGCATGAAAACGCTAATGGCCAACCAAACGCTCTCCGATGCGCTGCTGAACGGCCCCTATGCGCAACCGGTGCTTGTTCCAAGCTGCCCCTGGCTGGGTGGTTCTCAGCCCGATAAGCCCAGTGTGGAGGTGGAAACACCCCCAAGCGATCACAGTGTAACGCTTCGGTGGTACGAGGGCAGCTCTTCCCAGGCAAACCTCGTGCAGGTATGGGTGCTGCAGATGCGCCTGCAGGGTGCTTGGCAAACACGGATTCTGCCGGCCGATTGCCATACGATAACGTTTGCATCCGATGCTAAACAGCTGCCCGATGTTGTGGCGATCTCCGCCGTCAACAACTACAACCTTCAAGGCGTTCCGGCAGTTATCTATACCCCGCAGAGGGTGGCCGATAAAAATGAACCATCGCACGGAACCCGCTAACGCTTTCCACGTCGCTTTTTGGAACGCGATGCATCGAAGTTGGCTCGGTCGCCTTCCTTAACGATTCGCAGGTCGGGTGGCAGAGATTCGAGGGCTTTCCGAAATATCTCTGCATCGTTGGGTGGTTTGGATATAGGAGACCTTGACAGCGGCGATGCGGATGGCTTCGGTCGCTCCGGCGGCCTCAGCAATTGAGCGACTACCTCAGGAGCAATTCGCTCTCCTAGCGCCACACGAAGGGAGGTTCTCTCGTCCGCAGGCTTGATCAAGGGCGCTCTTAAGAGCGCCCCATAGCGTTTTTGCAGCTGACTGAGATGGGCTTCGACAAGAGCCGCATGGGTTCGCCTCCATAGAGCCCATTCCGGCCAAACGATACCCGGTAGGTTGAGGTCGGCTAGAGGGATGTAAAACACTCCCGACCCATAAATGAGATAGGTTGGCTCCTCCTGAAACAGCGTCCCTAAAGGTTCTGCGCCCTCACGTGAAGAGAATAGGGTGCTACAGGGATAGATGGCGGCATAATAACCAATGCGTTTCACCACCAGAACCGGGCGATACTCTTTATCGCTGAACTCTTTTCCTAGATTGCTGTGAAGCGTGTAGCACCAATAAAAATAGCCTACTCGGGGCTCCTCATTCAGCATAAACACAACACCTCAAAAACTCTCTTCTACATCGCCAAAGAGCGCCTGCAGTCGCTCCGAAGTATGCTGCTCGATCTGGTAGAAAGATAGCTCAAAAGCCATAAGCCACAGCGTAATGAGGGCCTCCTCTGTGGGTTTCTCAAGAACGCGAACGAAGAAGTCTTTGAGAATCTCCTCATAAGTGGTTTTGCTTTCATTTAGCTCGATCCGTTCGGGTGATGAAGCACCAAGCAGGCTCTGCTGACAAAGCAGCATAAACTCGCGCACGTTGGCCGGCGTGGCCTTTTCCAGATTCTGCCCGAACTGCTTCTGTACAAGAGCGCGAAATCGCTCTAACTTCGAGGCGCCGCCATCCTCTTTCCAACTCATAAAGGTCTTTCCTCTCCCCTCCGATAAATATGCTATACTACTAAAAACGTTGCCAACCTATCCCATCTGGACACTAAGGGTAGCCGGTGTGAAGGAATTTTCCATGCTTCAATATACACGTTACCTAAAACATTCGTTCCATGGTCTGTTGGTGCCGCTGACGCTGGTAGGTATCTGCCTTTTCGGCGGCTGCAATCGCCTTACCACCTCCCTCACCAAACCGATCAGACTTTCAACCCTATCTATTGCGAGCGCCACACCCTTGCCCACGAAATTAACTCAGGCCGAGCTTGAGCGCATCCGTCCGAATGAAGTGGGCTTCATCCCAATTTTAGAATATCATAATATCCACTCTGGACGCTACATGACATGTCGTTCGGCAGCCCTCTTTCGTGAGGACATCGAGAGGCTTTACCGACTCGGTTATCGCCCTATCTCGATGAAAGAGTACCTAGAAGACCGAATCGATCTCCCACCCGGCAAAAAGCCGGTTATCTTCACTTTTGATGATGCGCTCCTCAGTCAGTTTCGTTATTTGCCAAACGGCCGCATCGACCCAAACTGCGCCGTGGGCATTCTCATGCGCTTCCATGCACTTCATCCCGACTGGGCGCTTAAGGGTGTCTTCTTCGTGGTGCCCACCAACGCTTTCGGCAGCCGGCATCAGTTTCAAAAGAAGCTTCTAACGCTGCAAAAGATGGGGTTTGAAATCGCCAATCATACCTATGATCACAAATATTTCAATCACCTTTCCGATACCGGTATCGAAAAGGAGATCGCTCTCGGTAAAGCGCTTATTGATAAGCTAGACCCAAAAGCCGAAACCTCCGTCTTTGCCATTCCCGGTGGCTGTACGCCGCGCTCACACCATTGGTGGATCATGTGTCGAGGGCGCTGGCATAACATTGCCTATAATAACCAAGCTATTTTACTGGCAGCCGGAGGCCCCGCTCCCGCCCCTTGCTCACGCCGCTTCAACCCCTACCGCATTCCACGCATTGTCGCCTACAACGGGCCTGACGGGCTGTGGACTTGGATAGATTGGCTTCAAAAACATCCACAAAAGGTCTACATAAGCGACGGCGATCCGAACACCATCACCATACCTACCGACCTGAGCGATCTGGTCAACAAGAAGCATCTTGCCCTAGAAGGTCTTACACTTCAAAGCTATGGCCTTCCCATCCCACCCTCATCGCGTCATATTGCCGTTCGACGGCCTCTGCATGCCTCTCATCTTCTGGCGAAGTTACACCATCGGAAACCGGTGAAAGCAAACGGGCTGCATATGGGCTACTCAGGAGAAATACGCAAATCCGCATCAGGTAACTGCAACAACTGAATAAGGTTGTTTTCCGTATCCCGCAACACGGCGATCTTTAGCCCGTTTTGTATGGTAGGCGGCAAAAAGAAGGCCACACCGCGCTCCGTCAGCTCTCTATAAGAGGCTACTACGTCTTTTACAATTAGCGTTAAGACCACGGCATTGGCCTCGAACCGCACCTCCGTGCCCGCCTCGGGAGCAGTTTGTAGCCCTACGCCCTCTTGAAAAAACACCCAGTCCTCCTGCTCCTCCTGAACGGTAAAACCGAGAAGATCACGATAAAATCGCAACGCCCTCTCAATGTCTTGTACCATCACAACGGCCATGACCCCTTCAAACTCGAAGCTCACGGTTGTCCTCCTCGGCGATCGTTGGATATACGAAAGGCCACAAGTATGATACCTGTGGCCCTCACATCTTGCGACCGTCCCATTATGAAAGAACGGCTACACTCCCCTTCGTGTTTCGGATACGACGCCCTCGCCTTGAAACCCAGAGCGTTCAGCGAGCTCCTCCAGGCATACTGCTGGGGGCAGGAAGCCCTCCGATGCTTCCTCCTCCGTAAGGATTTTGGTTTTGCTTCTGCGCCCCGATGCCGATCGTGTTTGGATGGGCGAACTCGGCGCGAATCGCGTTTTCCACTTGCGGGTTTGGCCCCGGCTTCCCCGTTGAGTGCCACAGGAAAAACGCCACGATCAGCACCACTACAACGATGATGACCCCACCAACTACCGGTGAGAGAGAGACATCCTTTAGACTCTTCCAATCCGCCATTTCTGCACCTCCCATGATGTGGAATGAGGGCTGGCCTCACACAACGCAGACCAGCCCCTCTCGCTACGCCCTAACCCTACGGGACGTACTGGTTGCATCCGAGATCGGTGGCCTCTGGGCAGCGAGGCCAGTGATAGTCGTATCCTTGACCTGGCCACCACGGTGCCCTTAGCAGAATGGCGTCAATTGGAAACGACTTGGCATGGCCGTCGGCAAAGGTGAAGTTCATTTTTGCCGTTGGGGCCATACCCGAAGGCGGGTTCTGCCCACTGAGCCACGGCAGGTTTTGGGTGCGATTATCATGAAAGACCCACAGTTCGTGAAAGACAAACGTATCGGCGGGCTTGGAGAGCGAGGCCTCTTTCACCGGGGTCAAAGCCCCAAAAACGCTGCCGCAGTTGCCCGCATTCCCCGGCAGCCCTGATGGACTTGTGCTTACAAACCCCGAATAGAAGAAGAAACGATAGTGATAGGATGTCCACCTTTGGTTGACCTGCCACTGCGTGGTGACCCCAGAATCGCTTGGGCAAGCCCACAGTTGCCAGTTTTTGATGTAGGGATAGAGCTGACCACCAATGCTATATTTTTGAATGGCCGCAGCAGGCACCTGATAGTTTCCAGTGCCAATAGAGCCGTGCCCACCGTAGACCTCGCCACAGATATCGGTAGGGTTATTTGCAAGGTAGGTCATATCCGGTACAGGAAACGTCTCGTCGTAGTCCTGGACATACATCATGATCCCCAAGCCGAGCTGCTTGAGATTAGAGAGACAAGTGATAGCTCTCGCCTGCTCTCGCGCTTTGGCGAACACCGGGAACAGAATTGCAGCCAGAATCGCAATAATCGCGATGACGACGAGAAGCTCGATCAGAGTAAAAGCGGTCTTCTGTTTCTGCATTTCACATACCTCCGAGAGTAGAATGAATGTATCTGTCGACTCGGACAAGAGGGAATTCTGCTTCCTCTGCTTCTCCGATCAGTTCTATTTTATCATAATTCTGTTTTCTTGTCGATTTGAAACACGCTGAAAAACCTAAAATAGATGCCAGAGATATTTTTTAGGCAGACCTCTCAGAACAATATTATTGCGTTGCCTGACGTGAGGAAACACAGATCGATCTAACTCACTTCTAAATTTAGGGACTTTTCCCCTCCCCAATGAGTACGGCCTTAACAGTTATCTCCATGGGCTTACTCAGGTTACCGCCTCCAAGATCGGTATTTGTAAATGCCACTATCTCATAGGTATAAGTGCCTGCCGCCGGCACCCTATCCTGATACCGGGTCGCATCGGTTTTGCCGAGCAGCACCATTCTATCGGCCGCTCCTCGCCGATATATAGCATAGCCCGCAATATCCTGGCTTGGGCTTTTAGACCATGTCAGCGTTATCATGGAACCATCAATTTTTACCTGTGGCTCTGATGGCGGCAGTGGAGGAGTAAAACAGAACTTCGAGAAGTCATATCTTTGCGGACCTGTCGTCACCATGAGTATAGCAGCCAAACTCTCCACACCACTTGTATTGACCTGGACAAGCCGAAAAAGATAGTTGGTGTCTGTTTTGAGATTGGCCACCCAGTACCAGGTGCTTTGCCGATGCGGCAAAATAGCCAATAGATCGTTGTTGCCATCATAAAGGCGATAACAATAAAAATCAGGTGCTGTGCTGGGATCCCATTGCAAGGCAAGGTTCTGCCAAAAACGACCGTAAAGGCAGCTTACCTTAAACCCTGTTGGTTTCGGCGGGGGTAGCTGACTCAGCTGAGCTAATGGTGCTAAGGATATGGCAGATGAGCTACTTCGGCCACCTGAACGATCAATGGCGTAGACGCGATAGGTATAGGAAAGTCGGGGTGACAGCATAGCTCCAGGCCCCCCACCAAGGTCGCCTCGATCATCTACAGCGGTACCTTTTCCCTCATATACCAAATGGGTGTGCTGTTCTCCATCTGCATCTTTCCACGTGCGCCAAACCTCATAGCTTTCCGCCCCGGCAACATCACTCCACGATAAATCTACCCCTCCATACACCGGAACCGCCTTCAATTGGGGCGTTGCCGGTTCAGACAAGGCGGTAATTGGCACACGTTTGTCAAATTCAAGATAACAGATTGTGCATGGTCTTATTGTTATCGTTACATTTCCATTAGCATCCACCTGTGGCGGCCCTAAGGCCGTTAGACCTTCACCGACAGCTCCTGCATCGTAAAAACTGTTGTTTTGGTCGTTAATATCCCAACGATAGCAACGTGCATGTGCCCATGCCTTCCCTAATCGAAGGGTTAGAGTAGGAGTGAGATCAGGTCGAGTACGCATATAGACAAGATAGATTCCTAAGCGCGTGCCGTCAGGGCTGATGGCTGCATGAGGATAAAACTCCATTCCTCGGCTCGTCACAGCAACCTCTTGCCAATTTGCCATGCGATTCCACAAAACATCCTCCCAGGCGGTTGCAAAGATATGATTGTCGGCGCTATAGCGGCCATCGTAACTAGTAGGGCCTCCACCATTGCCTAACGCACCAATATAGTCACACTTGAATAGATAGCCTAAGCGCTGTGCCTCGGATAACACAATCGCACGATAGGCAGCTCCGTAAGCGCTGATGCGAGCGTTTTGGAAAGCCAAATAGGTGTAGTTTGCCGTCTGTGCGTAGTTACGGGGCGCATAGTGCCCATCCATGGCGGTCTCACCAATGGCCAGCGCCAAATGACGCCCCAAATGGTACTTTTGGGCATAGGCATCCACAGCCCTACGCATCATCTCAAGAGCATTCGGATCGTTGCTATATTGGTGATAGGTAATCCCATCTAAAGGACAATCGTTCCCCTTTGTAGCAGCCCATGCGATGATACCGGCTACTACCTGATCCTCTTTTGTGGCACTAGAAGAACCGTCGGCTGGCCCACTTGTCTCCCCGGCAAACCAGAACGGATGGTGAACTTGGTCGAGATACGGTCTCAATGAGACATTATCTCGAACGAGTTTCATCACAACCTGATAGAACGTTGATATATCCGCTCCGCCACCCGGTTGATCCGTCGTGCCGGGCGCTCGATAAGTTAGGTTCGGCTCATTGTAAAAGCCGATATAGAGTTTTGATGGGGGGAACTTTTTGACAGCGAGAATATAGTAGAGAATATCCGCCCAGATATCGGCCAAGGTTCGCACCGTAGGATCCTGCTCTGAGATGGATAAGGACGGCACTACTGAGGCGGCTCCAACCGAATCGGTTAATCCATAGTGGTCTTTGCGCAGAGTTGCCCCTCTACCAGCGGCATAAGCGATGCCCAGCAGTTTTGCATCTGGCGCTCCATCCAAATTGAAATAGATATCTTGATTCGCCTCCGAAAAGTATCGCAATGTTCTATCCCATACTCCTGTATAGAAGTAGAACCCGGTCGTTGGTCCACGCCAATAGCCAGGCTGAGGCGTGAACGATATCATGGAGGCCTCTATCCACGAGTTCACACGCTGCATTCGGAAGCCCGTTCGGTAACGCCAGTAGGAATCCTTACCAAGTACAAACCCACCCGATAGACCACACAGCAGAGGATTGATCGTCACTCCCAAAGGTTGGTTGACATGCACTTCCAAAACATTTACAGGCTCTTGCACCGAAACCATGGCTTTCGTGAGACCGTCTGGCCCAGGAAAATGTGGCTGACTGTAGATTCGTAAATTCGACAGAACCCATTCCGGTCCGGACGGCCGAGTTGGCGCATTTCCAAGTAATAGCATCGTCCCGAAAAGTGGAGGCATCTCTGCCACTGTACGCGAGCCTATCAATAGAGCGTCCACATAGAACCAAAGGGTTGTCCCGTCATACGTGATTGTGATCTGATGCCATGTGTTAGGTCTCCAGGACGTTGTATCGCAGGCTCGAGTTGTTGCCGTAATTTGATACGAGGAGCCTTCAAGATGAGGTCCAAATGTCTGGAGAAGTAGACGAGGAGAGCCGTTGGCAATGTCTACCTCAAGATGAGAAACCGTAGAGCCAAGGCTGAGAATAGTGATGTATTTACCTGGGTAGCTTGTCCAACTGTTTTGTGTATTCATAAGATCAAATACAATAGTCCAACCCGTTCTGTTAAATAGCCCGACGGCATCAAACTGGAGAGGATGGCCACCCTGCTCTGCTGTTCTAAAACCGGTCATTCCACCGAAGCGACCTGGAGCAGGCAAAACGCCAACAAATTGATCGTTTTGAGCTGGGATGTTGTTGAACGTAAAACACCCGCCAAAACCCATCATTAAGCGGGCTTCAGTTACATAATCATGCAATGCGAAGACCAAATCGGGAAATGCATCCAGGCCCTGGGAGCCTGATAAATGCTGTGTCCCTGCGTTATGGCGCTTCGGCGTTGTACCGAAAGTTTGATAGGCCCCAACTGCAACCAACAGCGTGGCTAGTAGGGTGCATAATAGAGACCAGAACCGGCGTCTATACATCAATCACCTCTCTATCGTTCCTGCAGTCGCTTCGCGGTGGCAATAGAGCCAATGCGCTTCTCCAACCCAAGATGATACTGCAGTATTGGGTCTGGCTTGCCCGTCTCGTCAATACGCCGATTCACCCATGCCATCATGCGGCTCTTGAGCATGTTCAGCACCTCCGGCTCCTTGGTGGCTAGGTTCATATTCTCCTCCGGGTCCTCTATCAGGTTGTATAGCTCAACCGGTGGCTTCTGATGAAAATCCGGTTCTAGTGCACCTATGAACTTCCACTCTGCCGTGCGCCAACCCCGTTTTCGCATCCAAGTGCATTCGGTGAGGTAAAACTCCGAATAGTTCGTAGCTCTTTCACCCCTCAATAAGGGGAGAACGCTCTTACCATCAAACTCACGGGCTTTTACAACCACCTCGAGACCGACATATTCCAACAGGCTAGGAACCAAATCCTGATGAAGCGTGTATCCACCGATCACCTTCCCTTGGGGTAGCCGACTCGGCTGGCAGAGGATCAGCGGAACGTGAATGGTCGGTTCATAAAGCCCATGATGGTCGAAGTAGCAGCCATGCTCGGTAAGCGTCTCGCCATGATCGGCGGTAAAAACTATGAGCGTGTTCTCGGACTGCCCCAACTCCTCCAGCCGATTCAACAGAACTGCGATACAAGCATCCATATAGGCCAGAGCGCCATCGTACATGGCCACAGGATGGGCTATGTCACGTATGCCCTCCGGCATCCACGAAAGATGAAAGTCGGCAAACGGCGGAAAATCACGCACCGGCCCCATCGTATCCGGCAAGTTTGGATCGGTGGGGTCTTTGCCGTAAAACAGGCTGTCAAACGGAGGTGGAGGCAGATAGGGAGCGTGAGGGTCCATATGGCGTATGAATAGCAACCAAGGTGCGCCGTTGTTAACAAGCTCCTCTAAGGCGGGAAGCGCCACCTGATTGAGATTCTCCGCCTTGCGTGCCGGGCGATCAGGCCAAGCAAGCCAGCCTTCGTCGTAACTTACATACTTATCGAAGCCGCGAAAAAAATCTCCGGAAAATCCCACACGAATCGAGGCATACCCGCCCTCCTCTCGCAACAGTTCCGGCAGCGTGGGGATATTAGGGTCAATAGGCCCTTTTGGCGTGAGAGCAACCATCTCATGTGCCATCACATCCCGACCGGTCAGGATGGTCGTATAAGCCGGGGTTGTAGGAATGTAGGGGCTGAAGTGGTTCTGAAACCGCACACCCTGGGCGGCAAGCCTATCTATATGGGGCGTGGTAAGACGGTGATACCCGTAGCAACTGCAGTGATCGGCTCGCAGGCTATCTACGGCAAAGATGAGCAGATTAGGTCTTTTCTCCGGCATCGGTTTCCTCTACGCTTTCGTGTTTGAAACCATGTTTCGCCAAATTCATCGTGGCTTCCTGCTAAATCTATCCGATCTAGGTTCAATCTGTGGAAAATTGAAAGAAATTGCCAAAAACCAAAGCAAAGGAAACCACATAAACTCCTTTGCGTAGAGTAATATATAGATGTCGGATGTTACGACAGACAGCGGCCTTTGGCAGCGACGCCAAAGGGGCCGAGCTAGTCTCCCGCTGGCCCTGTTTTCGTCCGACAATGCAGCGATTCGAGGAGGAATCCATTGAGCACACAAACCGCAACAACGACAGAAAACCCTCTGCCTTCCATGGACCGACAACACATGACAACCGCTCTCTCCGAACCCCTTGAAAGCACCAATCCCTACGAAAACGCCCTTCATCAGCTCGACATCGCGGCCCGCTATCTGGAACTCGACCCCGGACTTCATGAAATCTTGAAACATCCGGAACGTGAGCTTACCGTTCACTTCCCCGTCAAAATGGACGATGGCTCCATCAAAATCTTCACGGGCTATCGTGTGCAACACAACCTCGCGCGAGGACCGAGCAAAGGCGGTATTCGCTTCAGCCCTAAAACCGACCTCGATGAGGTGCGTGCCCTCGCCATGTGGATGACATGGAAGTGCGCCATCGTCAACATCCCCTTTGGTGGCGCCAAAGGCGGTGTGGTATGTGATCCAAAAACGCTCTCTCCAACCGAGTTAGAGCGGCTTACTCGTCGTTATACATCGGAGATCAGCATCGTGATAGGCCCGGACACCGACATTCCAGCCCCTGACATGGGCACCAACGCACAGATCATGGCCTGGGTTATGGACACCTACTCCATGAGCTGCGGGCGCACGGTTCCTGCCGTTGTCACGGGCAAACCTGTCTCGGTGGGCGGCTCGGAAGGTCGCAACGATGCCACCGGACGAGGCATTGTGGTGATGGCTCGGGAGGCATTGCGAGAGTACGGCCGCCAACTACAGGGGGCTACAGTAGCCATCCAGGGTTTTGGAAACGTGGGCAGCGCCGCCGCCAAAATCTTCCACCAGATGGGTGCGAAAGTGGTGGCTGTAAGCGATGCGCTTGGAGGCATCTATAACCCCAATGGGCTTGACATTCCTGCCCTGCAAGAGTGCGCTAACCGTGACGGCACGTTGACAACGCACGCCGGTGGCGAGAAGATCGGTGTGAAAGAGTTGCTTGAGCTGGAAGTGGATGTGCTTGTGCCGGCTGCCGTTGAAAACCAGATCACCACCGAAAATGCCGGACGCATTCGTGCGAAAATCGTTGTGGAGGGCGCCAACGGTCCCACCACACCGGCGGCCGACCGCATTCTCAATCAACGCGGCATCTTCCTCGTCCCCGATGTGTTGGCCAACGCCGGGGGCGTTGTGGTCTCCTACTTTGAATGGGTGCAAGACCTGCAGTTCTTCTTCTGGCAGGAAGAGGAGGTTAATGCGAAAATGGAGGCCATTATGGAACGTGCCTATCGTGACGTGCGCAGCATGGCACGTCGTGAAGACGTAGATATGCGTCTTGCAGCCTACCTCATCGGGGTAAGGCGCGTCGCCGATGCCACCACCACGCGCGGCATCTACCCATGAACGAACTATCTCCCTCCGTAGCCCGCAGGCTACGGAGGGAGTTTGGCTTTAAGGCTTTAGATAGCGGTCGAAAAACCCCTCTGCTATATCAAAATAGAGATCGGGCTGTGGGCTAAGAAAAGCATGGGGAAGGCCGTAGGCCAATAGCAGAGTAACGTTTGCTCCGGCTTTGTGGAGCGCATCATAAAGTCGCTCCGACTGATCGGGCGGCACAAGCGTATCCGCTGTTCCCTGTAAAATCAGAAATGGTGGTGCCGCCTTGCTGGCATAAACCACCGGAGAAGCCTCGCGGTAGAGGGCAGGGTCCTCCCCGGGCTTCTTCCCTAAGAACATTGTGAGAATATTCGTGACAATAGTATCTAGGTGTGTCTCAAAAGTCTGGTGCCCAGGCGGAAGCGACGGAGAGATCGTATAACGTCTGGAGGTAAAAGCATTCAAGTGTGCCTGCTCAGGAGGTATGGTAAAGTCGGTAGGGCCATAAAAGTCCACCACGCACTGCACCTTACTGCTGTAGTTAGCCAGTGTAGGATCGCTATTATCTCGCGTGTCGCACAGCCCTAGAAAAGCGACGAGGTAGCCTCCGGCCGAATCGCCCATCGCCCCGATTCGCTGCGGATCGAGATCGTAATCGGCTGCGTGGGCGCGTAGAAATCGTACCGCACGCTGCACATCATCGAGTTGTGCGGGATAATGAAATTTTGGCGCCAGCCGATAGTTCACCGAAAACGCATCGTAGCCATGTTTGGCAAAAGCCTTGCCGATATTCGCATAGAATATCTTGTCACCTCCGATCCATGCA
The DNA here is from genome assembly GCF_035294165.1 of Chthonomonas sp. GTDB lineage: Bacteria > Armatimonadota > Chthonomonadetes > Chthonomonadales > Chthonomonadaceae > Chthonomonas. Next base: position 14,848 of record NZ_DATGLN010000256.1, on the reverse strand, counting down.
CCTCCATGTACCAAAACGATACCAGGGTGCTTACCTGCTACCGTTTTAGGCAAGTAAACATCCATCAGTAGCTTAACGCCATCCACTTCGCCATAAGGCACGTTCTTCTGCACCCTGACATCGTCTGAGGCCGCCTGAGGAAGCGCCCACACGGCCGGCTTGGAAAACACCAGAGCAAGTACGACAGCAACGAAAACGAGCGTCCTCTGTCGTCGTAACATAAGCGTTCATCCTTTCGAGAGTTTTTTAGATAGGATTAGGAAAGACCACAGCGTGTTTCAATGAGGGCACAAATCTCTTCGACCACCGACTGCACGAGGGCCGCATCGGTGCCTTGCGCCATAACGCGCACCAGCGGCTCCGTGCCCGAAGCCCTCACCGAAAGCCACTCAGCACGTCCTAAGCGCTCTCGCGCCCGCTCGATGGCCTGTTGTACCACCGTATCGTTACGCCAGGCCTGACGGTCTTGTACGCGCACATTCCGCAATACCTGCGGGCAGGTCTGCACGACACTGGCTAGCTCCGAGAGGGGTTTGCCGGTTTGCACCATAATTGAGAGAACCTGCAGGCCCGTGATCATGCCGTCGCCCGCCGGACTAAGATGCGGCAATAGAATGTGCCCACTCTGTTCGCCCCCTATCCCTGCACCCAGAGCTTCCATGGCTTCGGCCACATATCTATCCCCCACATCGGTGCGATGGAGGCGTATTCCTTCCCTCTCTAAAGCCTGTTCAAGCCCTACGTTGCTCATAATGGTTGCGACAACCACACGGCCTGGCAAGCGTTCTTCACGTGCCATCTGCAAGGCCAAAATGGCCATGATACGGTCTCCGTCTACGATGCCCCCTTGCTCATCGGCCATGATAACCCTATCGGCGTCCCCATCGAAAGCAAGACCGGCGTGGGCCTTGTGCTGTTTTGTCGCTTTGGCAAGAGGTTCTGGATGCGTTGAGCCGCACTCCCGATTGATGTTTACCCCGTCTGGATTCGCATTAAGCACCACCACTTCGGCCCCTAGATCACTAAAAATATGTGGGGCTAGTGCGTAGGTGGCCCCATTGGCACAATCCAGTACCAGCTTCAAGCCGGTCAGAGGTTTCGAGCCGAGGGGACGGAGGGTCTCCTTTACACACCGGGCATAGGCTTCCGCCAGAGAGGTATCGGTGCGGATGCGGCCTATCTCCGCCCCTTTTACCCTTGGCAGCGATTCGAGCAGGGGGATGTGTGAGGCGATAGTATCTTCCATAGCATCCGGCAGCTTCTTGCCGTTGCTTCCTAAAAACTTGATGCCGTTGTCGTGATAGGGGTTATGCGAGGCAGAGATAACGGCACCTGCCACCGCCTGACGCAAAAGAACCAACCGCGCGACTCCAGGCGTGGGCACTATCCCAACATCCACCACATCTATCCCCATAGAGGCAAATCCGGAGGCCAACGCCGCCTGAAGCATCTCACCGGAAAGCCGCGTGTCCCGCCCGATAAGCACCTCAAGGCGTTTGGCAAGCCCTGCAGAAAGGGCCTGTTGGCGCAAAAACTCTCCCGCCGCCATTCCCAAATGCAATGCGAGCTGCGGAGTTAGGGTAACGTTGGCCTCTCCGCGCACACCATCTGTGCCGAAAAGTCGCGTTCCGCTCAAGCCTCGCTTTGCTCCTTTTCCTGCACCACCCGTACCAAAGCTGGCCTTAACACCCTATCATGCAACATATAGCCTCGCTGCACCTCCTCGGCCACGGTGTGGGGAGGCAACTCCTTCGATTCTGCCGGGCCAATCGCCTCATGCAGCTTCGGATCGAACTCCTTGCCAACCGCCTCTATCGGCACTAGGCCCACCTTTTGCAGAGCATCCTGTAGGAGACGTTGCGTCGAGCGCACTCCCTCTAACAACGCATCGAAGTTGCGTGTTTGCTCTGCCGCCTGCAAGGCACGCTCAAAGTTATCGAGTACCGGTAGAAGCGATTTTACCAGTTCGCCAACAGCGTACTTTTGATCGGCACGATACTGCTCTTCTTTGCGCCGGGAGATATTGACAAACTCCGCTTGAGCGTAAAGCAGCTCCTTCTCGGCCTGCTCGGCGCGCGCTCTTATCTGCTCTAACTCCTGCATCAAGGCCGCAAGCTTTGCCTCGGCATCCTCTTGTTCTTTCTCTATGGTTTCCTCTGCCTGGGCTAGCCCATCCTTCGCTTGGTCTAGCTCAGCCGCACTTGGCTTCTCTTCCATTGTCATCTCGCAAACCTCCTTTAAACAGGTTTTCGGCGACCGGTGCGGACGGTCTCGCGAGTGACTCTCACGATACAATGCGCAGCGGTCGCCCTAGAAGAATTCTACCAGAGTTAGGTGCTATTCCCTTAGAATCATACGCACCCAAAAGGCTCGGCTTCTTCTAAGCCAAGCAACGCGCTATATACAATAGCTACGCTTTGCTACGAATCTAAGCTGAGGTTGGTTAATATGTTCGAGAGGTTCTGTGCCATTATCTGAACCGCAGCCGTAGCTCGCCAGTACTCCATGCGTGTTGGGCCTACCACACCCAGATAGCCTACCGGTTGCCCGGCCACCTCATACGTGGTCGTAACAATGGCACACACCTGCAACGGCTCCCACTCATTTTCTGAACCGATGACAACGCTATAGGAACGGCCTTGGGCACTCACCCGACTTAACACCTGCAGAAGGGCCTGGTGTTGCTCTAAGGCGTTTAAGAGAGTTTCTAGTCGCTGAATATCATGAAATTCCGGTTGCCGTAGGAGCTGGCCTGTGCCCTCTAGGTAGACCCTTCGGTTGGAAAGCGAAGCGGCCATCTGTGCAAGCGTCTGCAGCACCTGCTGTAGCAGGCGCCGATAACCCACAAACTCTTGAGGCACCGTGCCCAAAGGGATTCCTCGCAGCGTCTCTTCAAGCGTATACCCTGCCGTTATCGAATGCAAGTAGCCCGATAGCGCCAAGAGGTCTATGGAGGAGGGTATCACCTCGGTCTCCAACAAAAGATGTTCGACATGCCCTGTGGAAAGCAGCACGACCAGCAGAAGATGTCGGGCGTCGGCCTCCGCCAAATAGACTCGGCGCAGACGCACGCTCTCCGTTACCGGATGCGTCGCGATAGAAGCGTAGTGGGTGAGGTGAGCCAAAATGCGACAGGTTTGCTGCAACAACTCCTCTACCTCACCTTGTGGCAAGCGTATCTGCTGAACCTCCTCAGGCTTCAAAGAGATCCGGCTATCCATCAACTCATCTACATAATAGCGATAGCCTAAGTCGGTGGGTATGCGCCCGGCCGAGGTATGGGGTTGCGCCAAATAACCCATATCGGCCATCTCTGCCATCTCATTCCGAATGGTCGCCGGCTTGCACCCAAGGTCGCAAAGCTCCATCAGGCGCTCGGAGCCTACCGGTCGGGTGGTGTGAACATAGTCTTCAACAACCGTCTGCAAAATGCGCACCTTTCGACCATCCAAAGTCATCATCCTCTAAAACAGCCTCCCCTCAACTTCAACTGTTCGTGATTTCGGTGACTAACCGCTCACAAATGTTCAAAGATATCACGAGAGCCGACGGCTTTCAAAGATATTATAATCGGCCTCTACGTTCACTGTCAAGAAAGGCTACGGCGAAGCGTCGCCACCGCCGAACAGGCGATGCCCTCTTCACGACCAATGAAACCCATCCGTTCGTTTGTAGTTGCTTTCACACTAACACGCGCCGGTGCGATCCTTAAGCAATCCGCTATCGTATGCTGAATGCGCTCACGATAAGGCCGAAGCTTCGGAGCCTCGGCTACGAGGGTAGCATCTACATTTTCGATCTGCCACCCGGCCTCTTGAAGTCGATCTCTCACCGCCTCAAGCAGCTTTAAACTCGAGATATTTCTATAGGCCGGGTCGGTATTGGGAAAAAGAATACCGATATCCCCAAGTGAAGCCGCACCGAGCAGCGCGTCGCAAATAGCGTGAAGCAACACATCCGCGTCAGAATGCCCCTCAAGGCCGCGAGTGTGGGGGATTTCAACCCCGCCGAGCACAAGTTTACGACCTGACTGAGGCTCTGCAAAGGCATGTACATCGTATCCAAAACCGGTTCGGTAACACAAGCTCATCTCCACATCGTGCCGTTCGGGCATCATCTTCTCTTCCGCTTGGGAATGCAATAATGCATAGAACTGTTCGGCGCGCGGCAGGTCTTCCGGTCGGGTGATCTTAATATTAAAAAAATCTCCCTCCACTACGGCTACCGGTTCCCCTAAGGCTTCAATGAGAGAGGCCTCGTCGGTTGGCTCGCCATCCTGAAAAGCCCAATGCGCATAAGCGCGTCGCAAAAGCTCCACGCGCGCCCCCTGCGGTGTCTGCACAGCTGTTAATCCCCCGAGCGTACCCTCTGCCGTGCGCACCGTTCGCGGCACCGTTGCCCGAACAAATCCCTCCCCGTCTACCCGTTTCACGGTGTCGGAGAGCGGGAGCCCGGGCACAGCGGCGCCGAAACGAAGGGTAGCCTCTAAAACCCTTTCGATGAGGGCGAAGGAGACCAGAGGGCGGGCGGCATCGTGCACCAGCACATACTCACAGGCTGCGGGGAGCGCCTCAAGGCCTTGATAGACCGACTCGGCCCGCGTCGCCCCCCCTACAACCACACGATGGACTTTTTTGTAGTCTTTAGCAACGTCTTCAACTGCGTCTCGCTCTGTAGCACCTGCCACAACAACGATGGTGCCAACCCTTGGGTGCGTCTCAAAGACGGCTAGCACATGTTGTAACAATGAACGGCCGGCAAGCTCTGCCCAAATCTTGTTGTTACCGCTCGTAAACCTTCTTGCCTGTCCGGCGGCCGGTATTATCACCCCGACGCGCTGTGTATCCGGTAGAATGGGACGATTGGGTTGATGATGTGGATTCACCGGAATCTCCATTCTCATTATCCTCTGATGTTTGTATGCGTGCGAAGATCATTTTACCGGCAGCCGTCTGCCAAATGCTTGTTACGATAACATCCACCGTAGAGCCGATGCTGTTACGCCCATCTTCCACCACGATCATCGTACCGTCGTCGAGGTAGGCCACGCCCTGATCCGGCTCCTTGCCCTCTTTCACAATGCAAACGCGCATCTTCTCACCAGGCAACACGACAGGCTTGATGGCATTGGCCAGCTCGTTGACGTTCAGAACGGGCACACCCTGCAAAGCGGCCACCTTGTTGAGGTTGAAATCGTTAGTCACGATGGTGGCATCGAGAGCTTTGGCCAGCTTCACAAGGCGCGTATCCACAGGGTCATGCTGCGAGGCGCGGTCGAGCAGCTTATCCCACGAACGCACGACGAGAGGCAAATCTTTCTGCATACTGTTGAGGATATCCAACCCTCGGCGCCCGCGGGCCCGCTTCAAGTCGTCGCTTGAATCGGCGATATGTTGCAACTCTTCTAGTACAAACCCGGGGACGTAGAGTGTGCCCTCCAGAAAGCCTGTTCGACAGATGTCAGCGATCCGCCCGTCTATGATAACGTTCGTATCTAAAATCTTTACGTTAGGCCCAGGGCCGGCATCGGTCTCGACTTCGGGAGCAGGGCGTAAAAAGGCAAACTCATCCTTCATTCCAAGTGCACCTCGAATGCCCAGATAGAGCGAGGCCACCGTCACTGCAATGAACAAAGGAATCCCGATTCCGTAGGGAACCCGTAACAGGAAGGGGGCAAAGACCAGAGAGATGAACAGCCCCACAATAGAGCCTAAGCCGATAGCCACCTTGTCGCGAGCGGGCATCTGTTCAAGGGCATCTCCAGCATTTTCCAAGGCGCTGGCAGCCTTCGGCCCGAGAATAACCCCCACACACACGCCGAGAGCCCCCAAACATATCATCAATACCTGAGGGTATATCGGGAAAGTATCGGACACATCTTTAATGTGTTGTAAGAGAGGCGAAATTCTCGCCCCTGCCGTGGCGTGCGCTACCGCGTTATGAATGAGTATCCCCACCCAAAAGCCGGTAACACCAAGCACCGCAGCAAATAATATAGTTAAAAACTTACGTACAGACATCCTCTTATCCTGGTCATCTCCTTTATTTGTCAACCAAGTAGCACAGACACATAGTCTTATAAGGGCAATGTGCGATGTAAAAGTGTATTTCTACCTAAAGAAACAAGCGTTTCATGCGAAAGGTTCGCTTCTCTTCGCCCTCCTTTACGTTCTGAATAGAGAATGTTTCTTTCTCCAACACAAGATACGGCGACAAACATCGGAGATGGTTAAACTATCTTAAGTTCCTTTCTCATAGAAGTTGGGAAGCATCCTTTAAAAATCATACGAGAATGCCTCTCTAGATTACGCCCAGATTACATTATACCCCCCTCAGGTGCCGCTTATCGGGTAAAACGTAAGGGTATGATCGCGGAAGAAATAGGCTTCAAGACCGAGCCGACCCAAACGGTGCCTCCCCGAAAGCTCTGGGGGCTGCGACTGGCACTTCTTTCGGCCCTACTGCTGTGGCTGGCCAACCCTCCTGCCGGGCTATGGCCCCTGGCGTGGGTCGCCCTGGCACCGCTCATCGTTGGTGTGCTAAGAGCGCGCCATTTTGCGCAGGCCGCATGGCGAGGTTATCTGTTTGGCTGGGTTTTCCTCGGTTCTCTCTGGTACTGGATCGGGCTGACGATCAGCGCATGGACCGGCTCGGCCATCGGCTGGGTCGCGTGGTTCGGCCTTACCTTTATTTTGGCGGGTTTCTTTGCGCTCTGGGCCGGTGCCGCTTGGTGGCTCGATCGTAACGTGCCCGAACAGTGGGCTGTTACCGCCTTGGCGGCGGCCTGGGTGGTCATGGAGTGGGTCCGCACGCTTGGCGCTCTCAGCATGCCTTGGGCACAGCTCAGCTATACCCAATACCGCTTCCTGCCCATCCTGCAAATTGCGGACTTCACCGGCGCCTACGGCGTCAGTTTTCTTATGATGCTGGTGAACGGAGCGCTAGCCTATTTTTGGATGGGACGCGACAAGCCCCTCCGGGCGCGTCGGCTATGGGCTGCCTGCACCCTCTGTTTCATGGTGTGCCTCTACGGCCTTGCGCGCCTGCAACAACATGATGTCGGGCACTCTCTCCAGGTGGCCGATCTGCAGACTAACGTCTCTTCCTATCAAACTCCATCGCCAGAAACACAACTTCAAATCATGCATCGCCTTGCAATAAACGCCAAGGCTCACGTGCCCAATCCCCAGCTGTATGTGTTCCCAGAATCGGCCTCCCCTTACGACCCGGTTCAAAATCCGTCGGGCTATCTTTTCTTCCATCAGCTTGCCGATGCCACAAAAGCCGCCATCCTCACCGGAGCCGAGATTCATGCCAGAGGAGCCGATCACAATGCGGCCGTTCTGTTCGTCCCTGACCTTCCACAGCCGCGAGTTTACTACAAACAGCAGCTCGTGCCGTTCGGAGAGTTCATTCCATTTCGCAGCATCCTCTCCCCTCTGTTTGGGCGTCTTTTCGACTTCCCTAACACCGATCTCACTCCGGGCAGCCATGCGCGAGTGCTGCAGGCAAACCTTCCTAACGGCCTTTCGCTGGCCATCGGGCCTTTCATCTGCTACGAGTCTATGTACCCCGCCCGTGTCCGTGCCATGACACGGCAAGGAGCCTCGCTTTTAGTCACCATCAGCAACGACTCTTGGTTCCTCAGTCGTGCCGCCATGCAGCAACATCTGGCTGCCGTTGTGCTAAGAGCCATCGAAAACAGGCGCCAGGTCGTACGTTCTACCACCACCGGCATCACCTGCATGGTAGATGCTGAAGGCTATCTTCTGGCGCAACTGCCCACCAATCAAGAGGGTTTTTTGGTGCATACCATGCACCTCCTGCACGGGCAGACCCTTTATGTCCGTTTTGGCGACTGGTTTGTTGGGCTTTGCTTCCTTCTATTGTGTGGTCTCTTTATAACGCAAATGCGGAGGCGCAAGGCACATACATCATGACGCCTATTCGTCCCACCGTCTATCTGGAAAAAGTACAAATTCCCTCATCGGTAGGGATGTTAGATGCCCTGTTTTACCGAACTGCCCAACCCTCATCAAAACCCTTTTCTCTTGTTCTCATGCACGGCCTTACGTCGGGAAAGTACAGCCTGGACGGGCTGGCCAACTATCTATCGACTCACGGCTACCCTTGTCTTACTTTCGATTTTGTGGGGCACAAGTTGGGCGGCACGGGTGGGGAACTGCATCATCCGGAACAGATTGTGGAGAATGCCTGTGAGGCGCTTCGGTGGTTGCACACAACCTATGCTAAGCGCGTCGTAACCGTCGGCCACTCCATGGGCGGATATGGGGCTATCATGGCCGCGGCAAGGCATCCCAACCTGGTTGCCGGCGTCGCCACTCTCTGCACGGGCACCCATCCAATACGAGGCTTTCTTACGCCCGTGGGCCAAGCCATGCTGCGTCAGCGCGCCGATTACATCGCAGGGGTTTCTATTATGCAATTTCTCGAACAGTTCGACAGCTTAACCATTCCTAAGCTACCTTCTCTGCCTATCCTTTGCATTGCCGGCACTCAAGATATTGTGGTTTCGATGAACCAAGTGAAGGAACTCGCCGATCTTTTAGGCGAGACCCCTCAAATTGCATCCATAGAAACCTCTCACCTCGAAGCGCCCGACCGTTCGCGCTCCACCCTGCTCTCTTGGCTCAAGGCCATCGAAACCGTTTAAAAAGCGCCTGCGTTCCTGCTTGCCACCTTAGGCCCCTATGTGGAGTTCCTCACCGAGCAGGCAGAAATTCCTCTCTGTGAACGAAAAATCAAAAATACGGTAGACTATGCCATACAAACAAGGAAAAGGGGAGTTAGCAAATGGCCACGATCACCTGTAAACGCTGTGGGCGCAACGTTGAGGCGCTCACCGAGCCACCTATAGGTGGCTCGCTCGGGCAGACGATTCAAAACCAGATATGCCCCGATTGTTGGCAAGAGTGGTTGGCCCAGCAGGTGCTCTACATCAATCACTACGGTCTTCAACTGGCCGACCCCGAAGATCGTAAACAGCTCATCCAGGTAATGAAAGAGTTCCTCGGGCTATCAACAGCTTAAGTGACCCTTAAGGCGACTACACGCAAGATGGCCTTCTCGCCTGTGCCGCTTTTACCTGAAATCCTGCGCAACCGATTTCGAGGCGTCCTGCTTGGGTTGGCTTTGGGTGACGCCTTCGGTGCCCCTCTCGATGCGCAGCCTCCTCCCGGTCCAGATCAAGCGGTGACCGACTTAGTCGGTGGCGGCTGGCTTCGGCTAGCCCCTGGAGAGTGGACGGATGAGATCGAGCTTGCCGTGGAAACAGCCAACAGCCTTCTACAGAGACAGGTTTTTGACCCCGACGACATCGCCGAGCGCTTTGTGGGTTGGTACCGCAGAAATCCACGCACCATTGGGGAGCACACACGTAAGGTACTCGAACGAACTGCCCATGGCACCCCTTGGGCAGATGCGAGTTTGGCTGTGCATCGGGAGAATCCAGAATGGGCTTCTAGTGGCTCTTTGCGACGTTGCGCCCCATTAGCGCTCTTTTTTTACCATAGCCCCCAGTATCTACCTGTTCTCTCCGCCATCCTCTCTCGCATTACCCATGCACACCCCCATAGCGAAGCTACCTGTGTTGCGCTGAACTTAATGCTTGCCTATCTGGTGGCAGGTCTCGATAAAGAGGCGGCTTTCTACGAGGTTCTAAAAATGGCTGCTGAGCTTCCGCCGGAAGTTGCCCTAGCAATAGAACGTGCCGGAGACCCCTCTCTTGATGCCTCTCCGTCCGGTAATGCGCCTGAAACGCTTGAAGTGGCTCTACGATCTCTATTGCACACTACCCGCTTTGAAAATGCTCTGATCGTAGCCGTGAACCACGGCGGCGATGCAGCCGTAGTCGGTGCTGTTACGGGCGCCCTCGCCGGGGCTTTCTATGGTTGCACCGCCATCCCCTCCCAATGGCGCGAACTCCTTCATCAGTGTGACCAACTGCAGTCTCTCGCCGATCGTCTTCTCCTTCTAACACAAACCACACAGAAGCGGGTATAATGCACACTAGCCAATGCATACTTGCGCTCGGTCGCCCAATTGCCCCAAGGAGAACGATGAAATGGCCGGTCGAAGCCGAACGAACTATACACCGCCTCAAAAGCAGCCCTCCCCTGTGGTGCGCATCTTCTTGAATACGCTGCTCTTCATTCTACTTGGTACCTCCTGTTTCTTGTTTGGTTTCTTTGTATTGTCGCGCTACATCCCCACAGGCAAAGGGCCGGATACTCCTAACAGCGCCCCTGTGTCGCAAAACCCTCTACCCCCCTCTACGCAAACAGGCCAGCCGGCACCGAATCCGCCTACTTCACCGCCACCACCACCCGTTCAGCAGAACACTCCTCTGCCTGGAGCAGCTACTCCGGCGCCGACTCCACCATCTAGTCCCACTAATAACAGGGGAGATCAGGAGGTTGGAGGGCCTATCGTCATTCCTTCTACCAACGGTTCGGCACCAAACTCGGCGCCTCAAAATAGCAGTGTCTCCCCCCAAAATCCTTCTAATAGTCCGCTATCTCGGCCACAGTCGCCTAACAACTCCGGTGTCCAACCACCCGCTCCCTTAGGAACAGAGAATCAAAACCCAACCTCAGGCGACAACCCATCCCAAAATGGGGTTCAACAACCGGCTAACGGCGAGAACGACTTCGGTACCAACAACTCGCAGCGATAGTTTGGCCTAATTGATAGCAACCAAACAGTAAAAGGGGCGGCGAAAGTGGAGTTCTTTCGTCGCCCCTTCCCTATGCACACACAATACTTACGAACCCATCATAACAGATGATGCACGGGAGAAAGGTTTCTCCCGATTTCTGAGGGGGTGATGGTTTTTAGCGAGAGGTAGCTAGCTCCTCGCCTTCTCGGGCATAGCCCAACTCTGCCAGAATGTCGTCGGGGTCTGTTTCAAGCAGCTCGGCAATAGCTCGAATGAACTCGAGCGAAGGCCCTTCTGGCATGGCGCTCTCCGCGCTCTTCCACTCGGTCTGGTTCGTTTCCATGGGTGGTTACCTCTTGCGCGCTAGTCGTGGCAGGCACATCGCTGTCCTACCCGAGATGACACACATTATATAGTATATCACAGCTGCATATGGCACGTCAACAGCCGCGTAGATGTTGTGCCATATTTTGGAGCATCTTCCCAATACGGGGAGAGCATTCTCGCGACGGCAATGTACCTACATCTCATCATACGGGTTCCAACCCCTAGCGAAGTTTCGTCGAACTACAAGAGCGACACCGTCGAACTTCCTTTTTCCAAAGCTCCAGTCGAGCGCCCTGCATCCCGATAATAGGAAGAGAGAAACCGTTCTTAGAAGCAATGCGCCGTTACAACGGCCTCGCCCACTCTTTCTGCCAAGGGAGACCTATTATGTCCTCACAAGAGGTGCTCGAAGCCGGACGCACCATGCTTGTCGTTACCCTGCAACTCTCGCTCCCCCTGCTGCTCTTCGGCCTCGTTGCGGGTGTGCTCGTCTCTATCTTCCAAACGGTTACCCAGATTCAGGAATACACACTAACATTCGTTCCCAAACTCCTCGCGGTTGTGGCGGCCCTTGCCCTTTTCGGCCCTTGGATGCTCGCCTCGCTGGTGCACTTTATGCACTACGCATTCGACCATATGCCTCGCTAGAATCTTATGAACGTTCCCATCACCGCCGCACATACCTTTTATGTGCTGTTGCTGCTTCTCGGAAGAACAGCCGGAGTGCTTATTGCGGCTCCGATCCCGGGCAATCGGCCGCTGCCACCTTTGGCCACCTTGGGGTTTTCACTTTGCCTTTCCTTTGCCTTGCTTCCCCACATCGCCCCTCATGTAGGCCCTGTTCCTACATCGCTCCTCATTTTGGCCTACTTCATCGCACAAAACCTCGTCTTTGGCATTATGCTGGGCTATATCGCAAGATTTCTCTTCACGGCAATGGAAGTGGCAGGGTCGCTTTCCGACTCACAGATGGGGCTTGGTTTCATCAACCTTATTGACCCCTTCTCCGAGCTGCAGTCATCGCTGCTGAGCGCCTTCTATAATCAACTATCTCTCGTGCTTTACCTTCTTATGAACGGCCATCTCCTCCTTATTGCGGCGCTTGCCACAAGCTTTCGGCTTGTCCCTCCCGATGCCCTCTTGCTTCATTCCGCACTAGGGCTTGCCATTCTGCCGGCTATTGAGGCGGTGTTTCTCATCGGGCTACGCCTTGCCCTGCCGGTTATCGGGGTACTTTTCCTAGCCGATGCTGCCCTTGGCTTTATGGCACGTATGGCGCCCCAGGTGAACGTTTTCTTTGTGGGGTTGCCGGCAAAACTGCTGATCGGCATCATGACCGTGGCGATTCTTTTGCCGGCTCTTGCCTTCGGAACCGGCCAACTGGTGCTCGCCATAGACCATTCTCTCAATCTACTGCTTACGAAGGCACACTAACGCATGGCAGGAGATAATCGCACAGAGGCCGCAACCCCCAAGCGCCGCTCGGAAGCACGAAAACGTGGACAGGTACCTCGTTCGCCCGATCTCTCATCCCTTTTTGTACTTTTCGGTCTTGTCTTGGCCATGCCTTCCCTGTTCAGCAACGCCGCCCTGCAGATAGCGCTCTTCTTTCGCTACGCCTACACGCATCTTCTGGATACTCCGCCTACCGTGTCTACCCTTATGCAGCTTGGGGCATCTCTGGGCCTTACCGTTGTTAAAGCCATAGGCCCTCTCGTTGCGCTCGCGGCGGCGCTAGGTGTCGCCATTAATCTGGCGCAGACCGGGCCGCTTTTCGCTTTCCAGCGCATGCAACCCGACCTAAATCGTCTCAACCCTTTGAATGGCATAACCCGCTATCTATCGCTAAACGCCCTCGTCGAGCTTATAAAAGCCCTCTGCAAACTCCTCCTCGTGGGCTGGCTATGCTATAACACCATTCATAGCGCCTACCCGCTCTTCATCGTCCTCCCGAGAGTAGACCTGCTCGCAGAGGTTCAGCAGGTGTTGGAAACGGCTCGTCAGATGGCCATACGAGTCGCTCTCACAATGTTGGCCATCGCCGTGTTGGATTATGCCTACCAACGCTACGCTTATGAACGATCGTTGCGTATGACCAAAGATGAGGTAAAGCAAGAACATAAACAGCTTGAAGGTAGCCCACTCGTCCGCAGCCGCATTCGCTCGCGGCAACGGCAGATGGCCCGCAAACGCATGATGAATGCGGTTCCTACGGCGGATGTTGTGGTAACAAACCCTACCCACTACGCCGTTGCACTGAAATACGAACCGGAACGAATGAATGCGCCCATTGTGGTGGCAAAAGGGCAAGACCTTGTGGCCCTTAAAATTCGTGAGCTAGCCCAGGAGCACGATGTCCCTATTGTTGAGAACCCTCCTCTCGCCCGCACACTCTACCGCCAGGTTCCTCTCGAAGCCGAGATTCCGCCAGATCTCTACGCAGCAGTCGCCGAGGTTATGGCTTTCGTCTACCGCATCAACGAAGAACGTCGCCAAAGAAGACTTGCCCATCGCAGATAGCCGGCGGCGGAACGTACAACGGCGGTGTTTCGTCTCTAAAAGAGATACTCTTCTTGAAGGGTTGAAGGGATGCGTGAACGTAAAGAGTTCTGGATGGCTCTCTGCAGTGGCCTGCTTTTGCTATTTCCGGTGCACGCCCGTGCCGACATTCCCGAAGCACAAGCGCGCCAGATTTTGGCAAGTGCCCATCGCATTATTGTGATCTCGCCCTTTTATGGAACTCAAACCCTGCTATCCAACCCCAAAGAGGAATCGAAGCTCAGCCCCAAACAACTTACCCAGCAACGAAAGTATCAGGAGATCCTACAGCGGCTCGAAAAACATGCTGCCCATCAACTGCCCGTCTGCACGGCAGACCGCACGGCTTTCACGGTTATTCCCGAATCGAAAGTGGAGGCCCAACTGACAGCCGATCATTTCACTCCACGCGATCTTTTTACCGATAACGGCCTCCTACACGGCGATACCTTTCCGGTACCGCGTGTATACACGGCGCAACAGCTTTGCAGTCAGCTCCATGCCGATCTCATCCTGCTAAGCGTTCTAGACGAGCCGCGCCGGGTGAACGGCCACTATATCTACGATCTCCTCGGAGGCCTTGAACATGTGCCCTCTCATGTCAACTGTCGTGGTGTGTTCTATCTGCTTGATGCCCAAGGCGACACGGTTTACCACGGCATTTACTCCGTAGACCAGCCCCTAACCACCATCGCAGGCCATACCTACCTCTTCGCGGATTGGCGCGACGCCGTCAATATCCTCATCGAGGATTTCTTTGATGACCTAAACCGTCTTCTACCCGACCGTTCTCTTTCCCCTAAAAGCTCTTCACCTATTTCAACACATTAAAAGCTTACGAGGCAAAACAGGTAAACTACCATCGGCCACTCTCTCGCGCCTGTTGAGGAAACTATACTGTCAGATACCCCTGGCTAAAGCGCAGGGGCTTGTGCCTGATTGGAAGCGTGTGCCTCCGACCGACACAATAGGGCGTCTGAACATTCGCCCCGTGCTTTGAGGTTTACCGCCGCATTGAAATCAGCGTTCGCCTCAAAGCCACACTGTTGACAGTGGAACCGGCTCTGGCTCTTACGGTTGGCTTTGGCGCAATGTCCGCATACAGAACAGGTGCGAGACGAGTTGCGCGGGTCAACCAACACAACAGGCACTCCTGCCGCCTCCGCTTTATAGGCGATAAATTGACGCAGTTGCAGGAACGCCCAGTTACCGAGGAGCCATCGCATCTCGCGAGAAACCGTATCTGCTCTGTCTCGAAGACAACGGAGGTCTTCCAGAGCGAGTGCCTTTCGCGATTGCACTGCG
>NZ_DATGLN010000255.1:0-5858 GCF_035294165.1 Chthonomonas sp. | reverse complement strand
TTTTGAGAAGCCCTCGTTGCGCACGCGCGTGAGCTTCGAGGTTTCGATGGCGCACCTGCGCGGCCATGCCATCTATCTCGGCCCGAACGATGTGGGGCTTGGGACGCGCGAGGCCGTGCCCGATGTGGCCGCCTCGCTCTCACGCTGGGTAGACATTATCTCCGCCCGGGTTTATCGGCACTCCACCGTAGAGCAGCTTGCCGAGCATGCAACCATTCCGGTAATCAATGCGCTCAGCGATCGTGAACACCCTATTCAAGCCTTTGCCGACCTCTTGACCCTCCAGGAGTTCTGCGGCCCCTTGGGCAACGGCCTTAAGCTTGCTTATGTAGGCGATGGCAACAATGTGCTGCATGCGCTGCTGCTTGCCTGTGCCAAAATGGGGGTAAACTTATCCGCGGCCTGCCCCAACGGCTACTTTCCCGATGAGGCCTATATTCAGGAGGCGCGCCGACTGGCTGCCGTTAGCGGCGCCCGGATTGAGATACTCTCGCAGCCGGAAGAGGTCGTGCGCGATGCCGATGCCGTCTACACCGATGTGTGGGCGAGTATGGGGCAGGAGGCAGAACGCGAGCAACGTGCGAAACTGTTTGCACCCTACCAGCTCAATGCGACCCTCCTCGCTCATGCCAAACCGAACGCCATCGCCATGCACTGTCTGCCCGCGCACCGAGGCGAGGAGATCACCGATGAGGTGATGGAGAGGCATAAAGCCTCCATTCTTGAGCAGGCCGAAAATCGCTTGCACACACAAAAAGCGCTCTTGCTGCTGATTATAGGACTTTGAAAACCATGAAAAAGATCGTTCTTGTCTACTCCGGAGGGCTAGACACCTCCGTGTGCATCCCTTTGGTTCGTGAAGAGTACGGCTTTGACCACGTTATCACGGTAACGGTGGATGTGGGGCAGCCGGAGGAGGATATTCGTCAGGCCGAGGAGCGCGCTCGGCGTCTTGGTGCCGAACACTATACCATAGATGCCAAGCAGCTTTTCGTGGAGTACTTTTGTTGGCCTGCCGTTCGTGCCAATGGCGACTATGAGGGCTATCCTCTCTCCACAAGCATCGCGCGGCCTCTTATTGCCCTCAAGGCGGTGGAGAAGGCTCGCGAGTTGGGGGCGACCGCCTTTGGACACGGATGTACCGGCAAGGGCAACGACCAGTTCCGCATTGAGTACATTTTGCGTACGCTCATGCCGGAGGCCGAGATCATCGCGCCCATGCGCGAAGGGCGTCGCTTGCCCGACGGACGCCGCGAGCCTTGGACGCGTAGTGAAGAGATAGACTACGCCAACGCCCACGGTCTGGATATTCCACAGACCAAAGAGCGCATTTGGTCGGTAGATGAGAACCTGTGGGGACGCAGCATTGAGGGAGGGCGTTTGGAAGAGCCGGACTACGCCCCGCCCGAAGAGATTTTTAAGTGGACGCGCGGGCCGGGCAGTTGTTTGCCAACGCCGCAAACCATTACCATCGAGTTCGAGCAGGGTGTGCCTGTGGCCCTCGATGGGCAGCGGCTCGACCCCGTGAGCCTGGTAACTGCCCTTAATCGCGTGGCGGGACAGCATGGTGTGGGGCGCATTGATATTATGGAAGACCGCATGTTGGGGCTTAAGGTGCGCGAAAACTACGAGTGCCCGGCTGCGGTGACTCTGCTTACCGCCCACAAGGCACTAGAAGCTCTGGTCTGTACCCAAGGCGAGTTGAAGTTTAAGGCGATGGTAGACCGCGAATGGGGCGAGTTAGCCTATAAAGGGCTTTGGTTTGACCCGTTGAAGGAAGACCTTGAGGCGTTCATCGCGCGCGTGCAGGAGCGGGTCAACGGCATCGTGCACATGCGCCTCTTCCAGGGATCGGCTACGGTAATCGGGCGCAACAGCCCTAACGCGCTCTATAGTGCCGACCTTGCCTCCTTCGATAGCAAGACCTTCGATCAATCCGAGTCGTTGGGCGTTGTAAAGACGCACGGCCTGCAATCGCGCATGTACTTTCATCTGCGCCAAAGCGGCAAGCTTGCCGGCCAGCCGGTTCCGCCGGCGCTTCTTGGGGCGAGCGTGTCGAAGCCGCCGACTGAAGAGCCTCAAGCGTAGAGAAGACGACTTTGCAACGGAACGGAAAGTAAGAGACCATGCGGAAACTGTGGGGCGGGCGTTTTGAGGGAGAGACCGATGCGCTGATAGCGCGACTAAACAACTCGCTTCCCTTTGATCGTCGCCTTTGGCGACAGGATATTCGTGGAAGCATCGCTCACGCCACCATGCTTGGGGCTACCGGCATTCTGACCCAAGAGGAGGCTCTGAAGATTGTGGAGGGGCTTAAGGCCCTTGAACAGGAGCTTGCAGAGGGGCGTGTCGTCCTTCCCGAGGATGCCGAGGATGTGCATACCGCTATCGAGAGCCTTCTCTATGAGCGGATAGGCGATGTAGCGGGTAAACTGCACACTGCACGGAGCCGAAACGACCAGGTGGCAACCGATCTCCGGCTCTACCTGCGCGACGTTTGTGATGCGCTGACCGAAGAGATTAGGGGTTTTCAACAGACACTGGTTGCCCTAGCAGAACGCGAGATTCAGACGGTTCTCCCCGGCTTCACGCATCTGCAACATGCCCAGCCCATCTCGCTGGCGCACCATCTCTTGGCCTACTTCTGGATGTTAGATAGAGACCGAGAGCGCCTGCACGATTGTCGGCAACGCCTCAATCGGCTTCCGTTGGGTGCCGGTGCCTTGGCCGGCACCAGTTTTCCCATCGATCGCCGCAGGGTTGCCGAGTTATTGGGTTTCGATTCGGTGCTGCCCAATAGCCTCGATGCGGTCTCCGATAGGGATTTCGCCGTGGAGTTTCTCGCAGCTGCCGCCATTCTCGGCATGCATCTATCGCGCTTGGCCGAGGAGATCATCCTTTGGAGCAGCCCGGAGTTTGGGTTTGTGGAGCTTGACGATAGCGTTACAACCGGCAGTAGCATTATGCCTCAGAAAAAGAACCCGGATGTTGCCGAACTGGTGCGAGGGAAAACAGGGCGCCTCTATGGGAACCTTATGGCCCTGCTCACCGTGTTGAAGGGGCTGCCTCTGGCCTACAACAAAGACTTACAGGAGGATAAAGAGCCTCTCTTCGACACGATAGATACGCTTCAGCTCGTTTTACCGGCCTTGTGCCGCACCCTGCAGACCGCCCGCTTTCGGGCAGAGCGTATGGAGGCCGTTCTAGAGGGCGATTTTTCCACGGCCACCGATCTGGCAGACTACCTGGCCCGTAGAGGGATGCCTTTCCGCGAGGCTCATGCGGTAGTTGGGCGCATCGTACGCCACTGTCTTGAGAAAGGGATCGGGCTTGAGGCCCTCGATATCGCCACCTTAAAAACCTTTTCCCCCTTGTTCGACAGCGAGGTTCTAGCCCTTTTAACCCCCTACGCAAGCATGGCGAGTCGCACCTCCGAAGGCGGCACGGCCCCTGAGGCCATACGTGCGCAGCTTGCATATGCACAACAGAGGCTAGCAGAATCGCGCTAATACCCTCTTTCTTCTCTGTTATCTAGCCCGATTTTAGTTCTTGCTATGCGGTCTTAGCCTTCTTGGGGCTGTTTTGAGAGGGTATCGCTGGGCGAACAGTCGGCAAAGTGTGGTAGCATAGAGATACAGCTTATCGGGGCCTTTGAAAGGCGCTTAAGGAGAAGTCATTGGAGGCTATTGCCAAAATCGAAAGCGCTCTGGTAACCGGCGGGGCCGGGTTTATTGGGGCACATCTCGCCAAGACGCTGGCTCTGCAGGGAGCGAAGGTGCGTGTGCTAGATAACTTCTCGGCCGGCACGCCCGAAAATCTTCGTGGCTTTGAGAAGCATATTGAGGTGGTGGAGGGGGATATACGCAATGCGCTGGCCTGTCGCAACGCTTGCCGAGGCGTTCAGGTTGTGTTCCATCTTGCTGCGCTGGTCTCTGTGCCCATCTCCATTCAAGACCCCATCCAGGCGGATGCCGTGAATATCGGAGGAACGCTTAACATGCTCCTGGCCGCGCGCGACCAGGGGGTGCAGCGCTTTGTGTTCTCCTCTTCAGCGGCCGTTTACGGCGATACGGCCGTCATTCCTACCCATGAAGAGGTTCTTCCCAGACCGCTTTCCCCCTATGGGGTTCAGAAATTGGCAGGGGAGCACTACGCGCAGAACTTTACGAACATCTTCGGTCTTCAGACCGTTGCGCTGCGCTACTTTAACGTCTACGGGCCGAACCAGAACCCGAATAGCCCTTATGCTGCCGTTATTCCCAAATTTATCGCCGCTCTTTTGGAGGGGAAGTCGCCCACCATTTTTGGCGATGGCGAGCAGACGCGCGATTTTTGTTATGTGGGCGATGTGGTGAGGGCGAATCTGCTGGCCGCTACCGCGCCGCCGGAGAATGCATGTGGGGAGGTGTTCAATATCGCCGGGGGGCGCCAGTATACGCTGAACACGCTTTTGCAGATGCTGCAGAATGTGATGGGCACCCAGCTTACTCCAAACTATGCCGCCCCACGCGCCGGCGATATTCGCCATTCAGGCGCCGACATTTCGCGGGCCGAACGCCTTATCGGCTATCGTCCGGCCACAAGTTTAGAAGAAGGGTTACGTCTTACCGTGGAGGCCTATCGAAAGGCGTGAAAACATCGAAGCTCAGGGAGTGCACCTCATGAATCCATCCTTGCCGATTTTAGAACAGTTAGTTCAACTTTCTCGCGCTTTGGGGGCACCGGAGCGCGATTTGGCCATTCTTGGTGAGGGGAATACCTCCGCGAAGGTAAACGAAGAGGTGTTTCTGGTGAAGGCGAGCGGGCAGCAGTTGGGCACCATCGGACCGGAGGGGTTTTGTGCGGTGCGTTTTGCCCCCATTCTCGCCTGCTTCGAGGGGCTACCCCTGTCGGATACAGCGCTCAAGCAGGTGCTCTTAGACAGCAAGGCCGAGAAAGATCAGGAAGTTCTCCCTTCCGTAGAGACCTTCTTTCATGCCTATTTTCTTACTCTGCCCGGCGTTCAGTTTGTAGGGCATACCCATCCAACGGCCATCAACTCCATTCTCTGTTCGCGCCGGGCACGCGAGCTGTTGGCGGGAAGGCTCTTCCCCGATGAGATTGTGGTCTGTGGCGTAGCCCCCTGTTTTGTGGAGTATGTGGACCCCGGCATTCCGCTGGCTCAGCGCATAAAACAACGGGTTGAAGAGTTCTTCGAGCAGTGGGGCGAATGGCCTAAGACCGTGTGGATGCAGAACCACGGTTTTATCGCGCTAGGCCGTTCGGCACGCGAGGTGGAAAACATTACCCTTATGGCGGTGAAGGCAGCGCGTATTCTGCTAGGCACCTGTGCGGCCGGTGGGCCTAACTTCCTTACCGAAGAGGCCGTGCGCCGTATCCATACGCGGCCGGATGAACATTATCGCCAGCGCCAGCTCGGACAAAGTGCGTGAAGACGGGTGATGGAATAAAATCCTCGTTAAACGGGCTGCTTGTTATAGATAAGCCGGCACAGAGAACCTCACACGATGTGGTGCAGTGGGTGCGCAGGCGTTTGGGTGTGCGCCGTGTGGGGCACACAGGCACGTTAGACCCCTTGGCAACCGGCGTTCTCGTGCTTTGCGTCGGGCAGGCTACCCGCTTGGCGGAATATCTTAGCGCCTCTCGCAAGGCCTATCTCACCGAAATTGTGTTCGGCGTCGAAACGGATACGCTTGACATCACCGGCAAGGTGGTACGTGAGTGCGATGCCGGTTATCTCACGGCGGAGGCGCTGAAGCCGATTCTAAAGCGTTTTTGTGGCCTCATTCAACAGGTTCCTCCCATGGTTTCGGCCAAGCGCCACCAAGGCCGTCGTCTCTACGATTTAGCCCGTGAAG
>NZ_DATGLN010000254.1:0-5984 GCF_035294165.1 Chthonomonas sp. | reverse complement strand
GATGCCAACGCCATTATAGACCTCTACCAAAAGCAGCACTACATCGCCTCGTTTAGTCAAGATGTGCCGATTGATGCCTCAGGCGTGCTTCACATCAACATTATTGTCGCCAAAGTGGCCAGCCTCGATTTTGTTGGGCTGCACAAAACCCGCAAGTCCTATATTATGCACGTCATCAAAACGCGCGTCGGCAGTTACTTTAATACGGATACGCTGGCCCAAGACCGTGTAGCCCTCCTCAACACCGGGCTTTTCGACGAC
Source organism: Chthonomonas sp. (assembly GCF_035294165.1). Lineage (GTDB taxonomy): Bacteria > Armatimonadota > Chthonomonadetes > Chthonomonadales > Chthonomonadaceae > Chthonomonas. Next base: position 5,723 of record NZ_DATGLN010000254.1, on the reverse strand, counting down.
GTGCGGCCCTCCGTTACCGTGGTGGGAACGGGGCAGATCGCCATCACCCTCAACTTCACGGAAAAGCGCTCCGGAGAAATCCATGCCGGAGCCGGATACAGCGACACGGCGCGCTTTATTGGGTTTATTGAACTATCCGATAATAACTTTCGTGGGTTAGGTGAACACCTTGCCGTGCGAGGGGAGGTGGGAGGTATTGCCAATCGCAGTAGCGTTGAGCTTGACTTCAATGAACCCTACCTCGGTGGCCGCAACACCAGCCTCGATGTACAACTTTACGACAAAACGGTCTATCGGTTCTCCAGTGCCCTAAGCGCTGCAAGCCCCATTGCACCCATTCCTGGCACAACGGCCTCCATCACAAATAACTACTACACCGAACAACGCGCCGGAGGCATCGTCACCGCTACCCGCCCCTTCGGGCGTTTCTACAGCGCCTCCCTATCCCTTCGAGCCGAAAACGTAACCACCGACCTGCTTAATCTCCCCCCCCAAGACCTCAGCATCATCCAAAACGGTCCCATCGTGTCCGTCACCGGCTTCATCAGCCATGATACACGCGACCTCTATCTCGACCCCTCTAAAGGCGGTGTGCAACAGATTGGGGTCGAGATCGGCCATGCCAACCTCAACACGCCTCGCACCATCTACGGCATCCCCGTTACCAGTACCATCACCGGCAGCGTCAACTTTCTTCGTACCAGCTTAGAGGCACGCCAATACTTTAGCCTTAGCGGCCAACGACCGCTCAACGACCCCACGAAACCGGAAACCGTGCTGGCTCTGCGCGCGCTCGTCGGAGCCTCTACCGGCACACTCCCCTTCTTCGAGCAGTTCTTCATGGGCGGGGCCGACACCCTGCGCGGCTATCGTGACGACCGGTTTTGGGGCAAGTACGAGTTCCTTACCTCCATCGAACTGAGGCAGCCTCTCGCCCCGAAGTTCACCGGTGTTCTCTTTGTGGATATCGGCGATGCCTGGGGCGGCCCCTACAGCAACGTAAACATCAATGGTTTTTTACAGCGTGGTTTCCATCCCTACATCGGGGTAGGCCCGGGGTTGCGTATTGTGACACCGTTAGGGCTTATCCGGCTCGACTACGGCATAGGCAGTGAGGGTGGCCGTATCCACTTCAGTTTCGGTTCTACCTTCTAAACCGAACAGAGGAGCATATCGCCGGCGATTCCGTAATAGTAACTGATGCACTAAAAACCAACGAGTACGAAGAACCTTCCGGCTTCAGCTATAACGATAAGATATTCCTACTTGCCTGGAATTTGAAGCAAGAAAGAACATCTGTTGCACGTATGAACGTGTTTTAGCAGAAAAATCTATCCTTTTCTGATGAGGAGAAAAAACTATGCGATCAAATGATAGCCGACCCATGTTGTACTGGATTGTACTGGCCGCGATTGTCTGGGGCATCGTGGCCTCCCTTTCCCATGCCTTCGCCGATGCCAAAAGTGCCCCCGGCGATATACGCTTCGCCTCCGTTGATATGAACCGCATTCAAACGGAGTATAAGTTGGTACAGCAGTACCGTGAACAGATGCAGGCGGAAACCAATCAGCAACAACAACTGCTGCAGGTTATGACAGACAACCCCTTCCTCTCCGAACAAGACCAAAAAACCCTAGCCACGCTCCTGCAAAAAGCCAACACGCCGGCAGGGCTTACCCCCGCCGAAAAGCAGCAGGAACAACAGCTGCTGGATCAGAGCAAAAAGGCCAACGATGACTACCAGCGCCTATCGCAAGCCCAAAATTTAAGCCCCCAAGATAAACAGACTCTCGATAACTATCTTAACCTTGAAAAGGCGACCGAAGCGCGAATTAATCTGTTGAAGCAGCAGTTCCAGCAGGATATGCAGAATAAGCTCGATGCCGCTATGGCCCAACTCACCAAGAACATCCGAGATGCCATCGCGACCGTCGCCAAAGATAAGGGCTATGCGCTCGTGCTCGATAACTCCGTGGCGCCCTATGCACAGGCCGACTGCACCGACGACGTGCTGAAAATTCTGAATAAGTAACGCCTCTTCTCACACAATGGGCGACGTGGAGGTGTTGCTGTAGGTGGTTCTGACTAAAAAGAAGCTGGCTCTCGCTACAGCTTGCTTGTTTCTTTGCTGTTTGGGAGAAGGCTGCGCTCCAAAACCCCCCTCGGCGAAACTCTGTTTCGTGAGGATGCAAGCCCTTCTCCCATATGGCCTCCCGCTTTTTGTAACTGCATTACCCACACCCCCATCGGCTGCAGGGATGCCTGCCGTTGCGCCGGTGGTCTTTTCTGCCCCTCCACCCCCTTTCGTCTTCCCCCCTCCTATAGGGGCCACGCTGGCGGCCGCGCGGCGCCAGCAGCTTAATGCCGATGCAGCGCGCTATCTGCAGCGCTTTACCGAGTCTCTTCAAGATGCCGCACAGCTCGACTTGAATCGCTATAAAAAGGAACAACAAACCGCTGCCCAACAGCAACTCCAAAAGGCCTCCGATAGCATTCGTGCTCAGGTCATGAACTCGCTGCAAAGCCAACTCGCCCAACTGAACCGGCAGGAGACGCTTCTTCAGTTTCGCGAAATAGCCGCACAGACCCAGGTGCGTGCCACCTCCGGCGTCTTTGCCAACAGTCAAGCCCACCTCGATGCCCTCTCACAACAACGGCTTATTGCCCAACAGATCGCCCAAGTAGAAGCGGCTCGTAAACAGCTTTCTACACAAGCCGATCAACAGATTGCCCAAGCCATTTCCCAAACTCGTCAACAGATCGAGGCCGCTCTGCAAAACCGTCTGCAGGCCTATCGTAAACAGCAAGATGCAGAAATAGCACGTCAGGCTGCTCAGGCGGTAGAAAATCAACAGGCCCTCCTTCAAGAGGTCAACCTCGCGCTTCCCCCCGGCCCTTCAATCCCTCCTCCAAACGTCTCGCTGCCGCTGATGCTGCCCTCACCGTCTCGCACAGCCTTTCCAACGGCAAAACAAGCCGCCCAGAAGGCAACGACCGATGCCGCCGTGCAGACCTCTCAGATGGGGGCCGAGTTTGCCCGAATGCGCCTCCAAGCGCTTCGCCAAGAGGTGCTCGCCATTTTGCAACAACGGGGTTGGCACCTTGTGCCCCAAGGCACCCCCGGCGCTTTCGATGCTACCGATTTTGTAAAAACGCAACTCCAACAGGAAAGAGGGCCTAGCCTACCATGAGCTGTGTTCTATCGCTTTCACTGCGTCAAATTGCCGAGCTATTAAACGGCTCCCTACACAATGCCCCGGAGGATGTTCTCATTACCGGCGTTGCCGACATCGAAGATGCCGAACCTGGAGACCTGGTCTTCGCCGAAAATGCCACATTCCTTCGCAAGGCCCTTCGTTCTCCGGCCACGGCCGTGCTCACAACCCCTGCACTGGCGGCACAAATTGCCGATTCCAAACCCCTTATTCTGGTCGAAAATCCACGGCTTGGGTTTCTCAAAATCCTTGAATCCTTTGCCACCCCTCCACCGTTTGAAACCGGCATCCACCCCACCGCCATTCTAGGCGAAGGAGTGGTTCTTGGGAAAGAGGTCTCCATCGGCCCCTACACTACGATCGGGCCGCGAACGCACATTGGAGAACGAGTGCGCATTGGGGCCGGGGTTAGAATAGGGGCTGACTGCTTCATCGGAGACGACTGCCTTATCTATCCCAACGTGGTGCTCTATCCCAATGTTAAAATTGGGCATCGGTGCATTCTGCATGCCGGCTGCGTGCTCGGCTCCGATGGCTTTGGCTATGTGCCTACACCAACAGGCCTCAGCAAAATGCCCCATCTGGGCATCGTGGAGGTGGGCAACGACGTGGAGATCGGAGCAAACACCTGCATCGATCGAGCGCGAACAACGGCCACACGCATTGGGGACGGCACAAAAATTGACAATCTTGTACATGTAGGGCATAATGTTCAGATAGGGCGCGCTTGCCTTATCGCAGCCCAGGTGGGCATCGCCGGCAGTGTAAAGATAGGCGATGGCGTTATTCTCGCAGGGCAGGCTGGCATTGCCGACCATCTTGCCATTGGCTCGAAAGCCCGAGTGGGTGCGCAGGCCGGCGTCATCGGAGATGTGGCCGAAGGGGAGACCGTGTCGGGCTATCCGGCGCGTTCCCATTGGACAAAAATGCGCGAGTATGCCGCCATCTCCGAACTGCCTAACACCCTAAAGCGCCTCCGCAGTTTAGAACAAAAAATCGCCGAGCTAGAAGCGAAACTGAATGACAGTTGATACGCTTTCCCAACATACCTTAGCCGGTGCCCTCGCCGTGCGTGGAACAGGCATTCACACGGGCGCCACCGCCACGGTGCGTCTGCGGCCTGCTCCCACGAACTTCGGGCGCATCTTTTGGATAAAAGGGCAAAGCGTTCCTGCAACGGCCGAGCATGTGGTAGATACCCAACGCTGTACCACGCTTGGCAACGCTCACGTGCGTATCAGCACGGTGGAGCATCTGCTCTCTGCCCTGTTCGCATTAGAAGTAGACAACGTCGTGATCGAGGTCGAAGGCCCTGAACTGCCCATCCTCGATGGCAGCGCACAGCCGTGGGTAGAGGCGATTATGGAGGCCGGTATCGTATCCCAAGCCGAGCCGGCGCCAATCTTTAATCTCCAGGCGCCGATGTCGGTAACCATAGGGAAAAGTGTAGCCGAGTGCGCCCCGGCTCCAAATCTTCGCCTATACGTGGAGTTTGTTTCGGAGGATTGGCCGGAGGGCACGGCCACTGCTGAACTGCAGTTGGGAGCTCAGCATGTCGCCCTCTATAAAGACCGCGTCGCCCCGGCTCGCACTTTCGCCTTTCGCAAGGAGGTCGAGGCGCTGTTGGCAGCGGGGCTTGCGCGAGGGGGTACCCTTGAAAATGCCCTCCTAATTGACCCACCCCATTGCTTCTCTTCCCCCTTGCGGGTAGAGTATGAGTGGGTCGCTCATAAACTGCTCGATCTTATTGGTGATCTCGCCCTTGTCGGCGCCCGGTTCCATGCGCATGTAGCGGTGCGCCGCCCAGGGCATACCATCAACACAAAATTGGCGCAGGCGATCTATCGAACCATTCACGCGCCTTACAAAGGAGATATAACTGCATGAATCATGTGCTGGACATAGAAGCGATACGTCAGTTGCTCCCGCACAGATACCCTATGCTTCTGGTGGACAAAATCATCGAATGGCAACCCGGCGAACGGGTTGTGGGGTTAAAGAACGTCACTATCAACGAGTCCTTCTTTAATGGGCACTTCCCCGAAAAGGCAGTGATGCCTGGGGTTCTCATCCTCGAATCGATGGCGCAAGTGGCCTGTCTCATTATGCTGCTTGCCCCCGAACATCGCCATAAGTTGCCCTATCTCGGCGGCATTGACCGCTGCAGACTTCGGCGCCCCGTCGTTCCGGGTGATACGTTGATTATCGAGGCAACGTTATTAAGAGTACATGGGGACGCGGGCAAAGTGCAGATGATCGCCCGCGTGGACGGGCAGGAAGTGGCTAGCTGTGAAATGCTCTTTAAGCTCGTGGAAAATAAATCCACCCCGGTCACAGTGGAGGCAGGAGATAACAACAGTGTCTAAACGGTGGCATCCTACAGCCATCATTGACCCCCGGGCCGAAATAGAACCCGATGTGGAGATCGGGCCTTACTGCATCATCGGTAAGAACTGCTTCATCGGTGCCGGAACGGTGCTGCATGGCCACGTGCAGATATTTGAAAAC
>NZ_DATGLN010000253.1:0-11606 GCF_035294165.1 Chthonomonas sp. | reverse complement strand
GTCTACCACGTTCCCTTTGCTTTTGTGCATCGCCTCACCGTTCTCATCGAGGGTCCAACCGTTCGTTACGACGGCGCGGTAGGGCGCTTGGCCTTTTGTTGCCACGGCGATCATCAGGGAGGAGTTGAACCAGCCACGGTGTTGGTCTCCCCCTTCGAGGTAGAGTTCGGCGGGCCAATGCAGCTCCGGCCATTCGCCCGATTCCAGAACAGCTCGGTGGGTGCAGCCCGAATCGAACCAGACGTCGAGCACATCGGTCTCTTTGCGTAGGTGCTCCACTCCGGCCCCACATTTGGGACAAACGAAGTTTGGAGGCAGTATTTCCGCGGGGGTACGCCGGTACCAGGCATCGGAGTTCTCTCGACGCACGAGGTCGGCAACCGCGCCGATGCTCTCTTTAGTGAGGATGGTTTCGCCGCAAGCGTCGCAGTAGAAGGCGGGGATGCCAACGCCCCAACTGCGTTGGCGCGATAGGCACCAATCGGGGCGATTGGCAACCATGCTGGTAATGCGATTGATGCTCTCTTTGGGATACCAGGTCACCTTTTGAATGGCTTCGAGCGCTTTCTGACGAAAGCCGTTATGGTCAATGTTCATAAACCACTGCACGGTGGCGCGGAAGATAAGGGGGCTATGGCACCGCCAGCAGTGCGGGTAGGAGTGTTCGTATTTACCGGCGCTCATGAGATGGCCGGCATGTCGCAGCGCCTCAATAACGGCGAGATTGGCGGGTGCTTCTGTCTCGCCCGGCTCCGGCACCACGCGTAGGCCGGCGAAGGAACGACCGGCGTATCCTCCGGCCTCTTGGGTGTAGCGGCCGGACGGGTCTACGGGGTTAAGCACCTCTAAGCCGTACTGCTTACCTGTTTCAAAGTCTTCCTTTCCATGTCCGGGGGCGGTATGGACAATGCCTGTGCCGGTATCCATGGTCACGTAGTTGGCGAGCACCACGGGGGAGGGTCTATCGAAGAGAGGATGCGTTGCGATAAGCCCTACCAGTTCAGAGCCACGAAGCGTTTTAACGGGGGTGAACTCGGCTGCATGGAGAAGCCCCATAGTGGTTTCCAGGAGAGGTTGCGCCACGAGATAAAAGGCGCGTTCCGCTCCGATCTCGGCGGAGACTACAACGTACTCGGCATCGGGATGTACGGCGAGCGCGAGGTTAGCGGGGATCGTCCATGGGGTTGTCGTCCATATCAAGACGTAGGCTGGGTGTTCCGTTTGGTTGGGGAACACGCCATTTGGGTCTTCACGAACGGGAAAGCGCACGTAGATGCTATGCGAAACGTGTGGTTCGTACTCCACCTCGGCATCGGCGAGAGCGGTTTCGCAGACGGCGCACCACAGCACCGGCTTAAGCCCACGATAGATATACCCCTGTTCAACAAGTTCACCAAACACCTCCACCAGCTTGGCCTCGAATTTAGCCTCCATGGTGAGATAGGGGTGCTCCCAATCTCCGCGGACGCCGAGGCGTTTAAACTGTTCCCGTTGGACTTCAATCCAGTGCTGGGCATATTCACGGCAGGCGCGTCGGAGGGCGAGGCGGTCGGTTTCTGGGCGTTCGCCGCCGGTGGTTTTGGCCTCTTCACGAAAGCGTCGCGCCACAGCGTTTTCGATGGGCATACCATGGTTATCCCAGCCGGGGACATAGGGCGCTCGGTAGCCGTCCATCGTGCGGAAGCGTGTGGTGATGTCTTTGGCGATTTTGTTGAGCGCGTGGCCGAGGTGGATATTTCCATTGGAGTAGGGGGGGCCGTCGTGCAACACGAACGTGCCCTTGGGGGCCGGTTTCTGCAGGCTTTTTGCGTAGATGCTTTGCTCGGCCCATCGGCGCTGGAACTCCGGTTCTCGTGTGGGCAGGTTTCCCCGCTGCGGGAAGGCCCCGGGGTCTCGATCGCTAAGGGTTATATGAAGCGTTTTGCGATAGTCATACTGTTTTTGGTTATCGGAATGGGCTGACATCTTTCCTTTTCTCCAAGCGAATGGGTTTCAGGCCTCACCGATGCCGAAACGTCGGTGCCACAGCACATAAAAAAGGCGCCGCCTTATTGCGAAGGGGCGCAACGAGGCGACGCCGGAGGGATGGCAGGCTTTCAGGGAACCGGCGTCGCCTGTGTAATCTCGATAATGAGAGCGTGCGAGACCGCTATCGGTTGCTCGCTGCCTACGAGAAAAGAGCGAATAAGAAAACGCATAGGATGACACCTGGAACTTCGGAGCTTAACGGCTCCGAAGTGTCTCTTATTATACCTTTACTACGCAGGGGATCGCGCACTTTGCGCCGGGAGGATCAAGGTGCAACCCTCAACAGGATGGGTGTCGTTACGACACTCCGCTTCTCTCAACGGCCTGCGAGCTGCGGCACAAGGCCTACCCCTACCGGTGCAGGTTGGTTGATCGTGATGGTTGTAGGGGTAACTCTTGTGGTTACCCCTTGTAGTTACCTGCCAGCTTTGCGGTTCTAGAGGCCGTTTGTGGAGCAGGTCCGCTTCGTTCGACCCTATCCCGTCCTTTCCCCCGATTCGGGAGGTGCTAGCGCACGGCGATGCAGCGGTCTTGCAGACGGCGATGCAGCGGCCAGAGAGATAGACGATTATGGGAACTGTACTGGCCGCTGAGGCGCCCACCGCGAGGTGCACCTCTCCCAAATTGGGGGAGGTGGAGGACGCCCTGCCCCAGAAAATCGCAAGATTTTCTGGGAACCCCTGTCTCGGCCTTGAGGGGCGGGGGGAGGGGGCTTGAAGAGCCGGTAAGATAGACACCTGTCATTTCGAGCCGAAGGCGAGAAATCTTGAGTTTCACTGCCCACCCGTTCTGAGGGGGTTGGGGTGGGGCTGCAGAGACTGCCAATCTCACGGTTCTAGAGCAAGTTAGCAGCGTGAGCTTATCTTGTTCGCCCCCTATCCCTTCCTTCCCCCCGATTCGGGAGAAAGGGGGCGGTTGTGGTTAGTTACCGAAGGAAGCTAATCACAGGAAACCGCTGGTGAACTTGCTGGTCTCCCCTCTGCTAAATTTGGGCAGGAGCCGGCTTTGACGAGAGAGATGCCACTGGTTTTTGAAAGTCGGCGACAATCGCCTTGTCTCAAGTTTTATGGGCGGAACGGTTACCCAAGATGGGAGAATCGTGCTATACTTAGCCATATCGCAAGGGAGTATGAGCCGATGTCCTCTCCAACAACCGAAACAACCTCACCGCAGGGTGTTTCCTTAGAGGGAGAAGCCTACGTAGAGGCCGTTATCGAGCGTTATCGGCAGTACGTGAATCCGGGTTTGGCCCGACTTATGCAGTTTGGGGGCTTTGGAGACGTGGAGGTCTCTGCCGAAGGGTGTGTTCTTACCACGGCCACGGGGGCTAAGTATCTGGACTTTCTGGGCGGTTATGGGGTGTTTTCTGTGGGGCATCGCCACCCTAAGGTGGTGGAGGCCGTTCATCGTCAACTGGATCGGCTCCCTCTTTCGGCCCGCACCTTTTTCTGTGAGGCGCAGGCGTTACTTGCCGAGCAGCTTGCCCGGCTAACGCCAGGCTCGCTGCAGTTCACCTTTTTCTCCAACAGTGGCACCGAGGCGGTGGAGGCTGCTTTGAAGATGGCGCGGGTGGCCACGGGTCGCACGCAGTTTGTGAGCACGGAAGGCTCTTATCACGGCAAGAGCATGGGCAGCCTTTCGGTGACCGGCAGGGAGAAGTATCGCAAGCCTTTCGAGCCTCTTGTGCCTGGGGTGACCTTCGTGCCCTACAACGACGTGGAGGCCCTCGCTACTGCGGTCTCCGAAGAGACGGCGGCGGTGATTCTGGAAGCGATTCAGGGCGAAGGGGGCATTATTCCCGCCAGACCGGGCTATTTAGCGGCGGCCCGCGAAATTTGCGACCGGCACGGCGCGCTGCTGATCGTGGACGAGGTACAGACCGGTTTGGGGAGGACGGGCGCCCTATTCGGTGTCGATCATGAGGGGGTGTGCCCGGACATTATGACGCTGGCCAAAGCCCTCGGTGGTGGGGTGATGCCCCTCGGGGCTACCATTGCGACGCCGCCCATTTGGGAGCGGATTTTCGGCGAGAATCCTCTGTTGCATACCTCTACGTTCGGTGGCAACCCCCTTGCGTGCGCAGCGGGGCTGGCTGCTCTTGAGGTGATTCAGGAGGAGAACTTAGTGCAGCGGGCAGCTGAACGCGGAGAGCAGTTGCTTGCCGGCCTACGTGCCGTTCAAGAAGAGGCCGGTGGGGCCATTACGGAGGTGCGCGGCCGTGGGCTGATGATAGGGGTGGAGTTCGCCGTGAAGGACGTTGCAGAGCTAACCATTAATGGCATGGCGAGGCGCGGGGTGATCGCGGCCTATACGCTGAACAACCCGAAAGTGATTCGGCTAGAGCCTCCGCTGATCGTAACGGCCGAGCAGGTAGATATCGCCCTGGGTGCGTTTCGCGAGGCCACATTGGAAGCGATTTCACTGCTAGAAGGATTGGAGGAGACGGTTGAATAGAGGAGTGGTGCAGGCCGCAGGGCGCTACGCGTTGGGGCTGCTGTTGCTTGGCCTATCGCTGGCCGGCTGTTCCAAAGAGACCCCGTCGAGCGGTGGGAGTTCTTCGGTAGCGCAAGGAGGAAAGCCCAAGATCGTTTTTGTGTTTAAGGTAGGAGGAATCTCCTATAGCGACGCCTGTAAGGCGGGGGCCGAGCAGGCCAACAACGACCCGAAGATAGATGCCACGGTAGAGTATGAGGCACCCGACCAGGCCTCGGCGGGCAAGCAGGCCGAAATTATTGACCAGGCGCGGGTTGGGGGCGCCAATGCAATTGTGGTGTCGCCGGATGATGCCCAGGCCGTTGTGCCTGCTTTGGACAAGGCGGCGGATGCCGGTATTCAGACGTTCACCTGGGACTCGGATGCTCCCACCAGCAAACGGAAGTTCTACGTGGCCGCGGTAGACGACGTGCAGATCGGCGTTGACATTGCGGACGCGCTGGCCAAGGCGATAGGAGGGAAGGGCAAGGTGCTGATCTTTAGCGGTCAACGCACGGCTCAGAACTTGAACAAGCACGTGGAGGGGATGCTGGAGGGGTTTAAGAAGTATCCCGGCATTACCGTAGCCCAGCCGATCTACTACAACGATGATGACAAGACCAAAGCGGTCGCATTGGCGGTGCAGGCGTTGCAGGCCAACCCGGATGCGGTGGGAATCGCCTGTGCGAACTCGGTAAGCCCTCCTGCGGCCGGTGAGGCCTTGAGGAAGCTGGGGCGTGTGGGCAAAGTGAAGGTTTGGGGGCTGGCTTTGCCCAGCGAAACACGAACCTATTTGAAAGACGGCTCGGTGACCGGGCTTTACTTATGGGACCCAACCAAGCTTACCTACTATACGGCCTACCTCGTCCGTCAGGCCTTACGGGGGGAGATGCCAAAGGACGGCGAGATGCTGCCCGGCCTGGCGCAGCCGATCAAGGTGAACGGGCCTATCGTCACCTTGCCGTTGCGCATTACCATTACAAAAGACAACGTGGATCAGTTCCCCTTTTAGAGAAGCGTTTGCAAGGAGTAAGCGACTATGGAGATGGGAATCGTAGGTTTAGGGAAGATGGGTGGCAATATGGCCGAGAGGCTTATTCGCCGGGGACATCGCATTGTAGGCAGCGACCCCAACGAGGCCGCCCGCCAGCGTTTAAGCGCCTTACAGGGCGTGGCTGTCAGCAGTGTGAAAGACCTGATTGACCGCCTAGAGCAGACGCCGAAAGTCGTTTGGAGCATGGTGCCTGCAGGAGAGATAACCGACAACGTGATTGCGGAGGCGGCACAACACCTTCGCCCCGGCGACATTGTGATAGACGGGGGCAACTCGCGCTATACCGACTCGCAGCGCCATTACGAGTTCCTCAAGGAGAAGGGCATTCGCTTCCTCGATGCCGGCACTTCCGGCGGCATTTGGGGGCTAGAGGAGGGGTACTGTTTGATGGTTGGAGGCGACGCCGACACCTTTCAGGCGGTGGAACCTCTTTTGCGTGACCTGGCTCCGGAGGGTGGGCTGCTACACACGGGGCCTGCCGGTTCCGGCCACTATGTAAAGATGGTACATAACGGCATTGAGTATGCCCTGATGCAGTCGTACGCGGAGGGCTTCGAGATACTGAAAGCCTCTCCCTACCCCAATCTCGACCTGGAGGCCATCTGCAATCTGTGGCAGCACGGCAGTGTGGTGCGCTCGTGGCTTTTGGAGCTGGCGGCGCGGGCCTTTCATCAAGACCCCAATTTAGAGAAGATAGAGGGCTACGTGGAGGATTCGGGTGAGGGGCGCTGGACGGTGATGGAGTCGATAGAGCATGCGGTGCCTGCACCGGTTATTGCTATTTCGCTCTATCTACGATTTCGCTCGCGCCAGCCCGACAGCTTTAGCGCGAAGGTGCTGGCGGCCTTGCGGAATCAGTTCGGGGGGCACCCGGTGCACCCGGCAGAGAAGCACGATTAGGAGGCTTACCGATGGCACGGATCGCGCATTTCGGGTGGGCTTGTGGCGGGGCCTTGCTGACTCTTGCGGCCCTGCACGGACATAGCGCCCCGCCGGAGCCAAAGACGCTTGTGGCCGAGCAGTTTCGTTTGGTGGATGCGCGGGGCAACACGCGCGCCGTTTTGAGCTGTGCTCCAGACGGCAGTCCAAGTCTGCTCTTTGAGGACGCTCAAGGCCATGCAAGAGCCCAGGTGGGCATGAAGGGAAGTCGCTCCATCGTCAATCTTGACGATGGGGATGGGAAGGCACGTGTGCAACTGCTTGTGGAGGAGGACGGTTCGGTAGGCCTTGCCCTGCACGATGCGCAGGGGCATGCCCGCGTGACGCTTAACTTGGCGCCGGACGGCAGTCCCACGCTGGCCTTGAGGGATAAAACCGGCGTGCCGCGGGCCTCGTTGGAGATATTCAAGGGCAAGCCTTACTTCAACCTCTCCGACGATCAGTCGCAGGCGGCTGCGGCCATGCTCATCGGGGCGACGAATGAGCCTACCATTCTGCTTCGGGACAAGGATGGCAAGCCGCTTTGGGGAGCGCCCTAACGCTGCTATGTACGGAAGAACTTCATCTTAATAGGCTAGAAAGTAGGACGATGTCATCTGACGTAACGAACCCTTGTGCTCTCGTGCTTTTCGGATCGACCGGCGACCTTACACGGCGGAAGATTATGCCGGCGCTTTACAGCCTCGCCAAACAGAAACTGCTGCCACCGGCCTTCGCCATTATCGCCTTCGCACGGCGAGATAAGGACGATGCGACCTATCGGGAGGATGTACGCGCCGCCATTCGTGAGTTCGCTCCTGCCCTACAGCCCGAAGGGCCGGAGTGGGAGGCTTTTGCGCAGAATATCTTCTATCTTCGCTCCACGCTCGACGATAGCGAGGGCTACCACCGATTGGCAAACCTGCTCGATACCCTAGACGAGGAGCGCCACCTTGGCGGCAATCGGCTTTTCTATTTGGCCACACCTCCTGAAAACTTTCTGGAGATCATTGACCATCTTGGGCGGGCCGGTTTAAACCGTCAGAAGACGCCTCAATCGTGGACGCGAATCGTGGTTGAAAAGCCCTTCGGCTATGACCTGGCCTCGGCACGGCAGTTAAACGCGGAGCTGCGAGCGCGTTTTCGTGAGGATCAGATTTATCGGATTGACCACTATCTGGGTAAAGAGTCGGTTCAGAACATTTTGGTATTGCGTTTTGCCAACCACATCTTCGAGCCGCTCTTCAATAAGAACTACATTGACCACGTGCAGATCATCGTGGCCGAGACGATAGGGGTTGAGGGGCGTGGGAACTACTTCGATAAATCGGGCATTATGCGCGACATGATTCAGAACCATGCGCTGCAGGTGTTGACCTTGGTGGCGATGGAGCCGCCCATCTCCTTACATGCCGATGCCATTCGCGATGAGAAGGTAAAGACGCTGCGATCGTTGCGGCCGTTTTCGCAGGAGGATGTGGCCCGGAGAACGGTGCGCGGTCAGTATGGGCCGGGCAAGCTCGTGATTGATGGCAAGGAGGTGGAGGTGCCGGGCTATCGTGAGGAGGAGGGGGTTGACCCCAAATCCACCACAGAGACGTTTGCGGCCATTCACTTTGCTTTGGAGAACTGGCGTTGGGCCGGGGTTCCTTTTTATGTTTTGGCCGGTAAGCGGTTGCCCAAGCGCGTTACCGAGGTTCAAATACAGTTTAAAGCGGTGCCAGATGTGCTTTTTGCCCGCACGGCTGCGGAGGGACTGCGCCCCAATCGTCTGGTTATCCGCATTCAGCCGGATGAGGGAGCGTTCTTCGAGGTATGCAGCAAGGTGCCCGGCCCCGGTTTAAAGATTCAGACGGTGCAGATGGACTTCAAATACGGATCGGCTTTCAGCGTGCCGGTGCACGACGCCTACGAGCGGCTGCTGCTTGATGCCATTCGCGGCGATGCCAGCCTTTTCGCCCGCGGCGACGAGGTGGAGGCGGCTTGGGAGGTGGTGACGCCCATTTTAGAGGCTTGGGAACACCTTACATGCCCTGTGTTCCCCAACTATGCGGCAGGCACTTGGGGGCCAAAGGCCGCCGCCGATCTGTTGCGCGAAGGGCAGGTGTGGCGCATTCCACAATAGCGTGGGCGTCGGCCGTGGAGGAAAGGATGGGCCGTAGGGATAGGGTAGGCACAAGGCCTACCCCCTGTGCGTGAAACCGGCCTGGAGTAGTGAGAGAAGAGGGATGGCAGAAGAGAGCAATAACATATTCTCCGAGACGAGTTCGGATGGCGGTATCGGAACGAAGGCAGAGCGTCTGCAGCTTGTTGCCGCCCGCGCGGCCACCTGCACGGCGTGCGATTTGGCGGCCACACGAACTCAGGTAGTGTTTGGCGATGGAAATCCGGAAGCGCCGTTGATGTTGGTAGGTGAGGCGCCCGGCATGCACGAAGATGCCACGGGTAAGCCGTTTGTCGGGCGTGCCGGTGTGCTGTTGGACGCCTGTTTGCGCGAAAACGGCATCTCTCGGAAACACATCTATATTACCAATTTGGTGCGCTGCCGTCCTTTTACCACGGAGAGCGGGGCGGCGCGGAACCGCCCACCGACGCAGGAGGAGATCAATGCGTGCCGACCCTGGTTAGAGCAGACCATTGACATCATTCAACCGCTGGTCATTCTCTGTTTAGGGGCCCCCGCGGCCAACGTCTTGATCCATAAAGGTTTCAAAATGAGCCAGGAGCGTGGCCAGTGGTTCGAGGGACGTTATGCGCGCTATGTGGCCGCCACATGGCATCCGGCCTATATTTTACGCCTTCAGGGAGATGCCTATGAGGCCGCTCGGCGGGAGTTGGTGGCCGACATCGCTGCGGCGCGGCAAAAAGTGATCGAGGCCAAGCGCGAACCTAAACTGACCCTGTTTTAAATGCCGGCAGTTAATTGAAGAGATCCAGCTCCCCTTGCAAGGGGCGCGGAATACCGGTGGCCGTGGGGCGCGGAATACAGGCATCGAAATCTTGCGGGGATGGGAAAGCCTCTTCGAGGCGGCGGGCAAACTTGTAGAGTTTGTCAATGTAGTAGGGGATGTTCTCGTCGTTTTGGTACTCTTCTAGGCGCCCAAGCCGACCGTCTTTGCGTTCATAAACCCACACGTAGTCTCCTATGGGCACTCCCTTTGCGACCTCCGCCGAACGACTCTTGAGTTCGCTTTGGAACGTTTTGGGGGTCACCCGTTCGCGCCTTGCCAAGTCCTGAATGGGAATTTCGCGGTTCAGCAGGCGTTGGATGGTCTGTTCATAGAGCTTGCAGAGACTTTGGATATCGCCGTCGAGCAGATAGGCAATGGCTTTTTCGAGGAACTGCCGGCCGTAGCGTTCATCGGCGCGAGAGCGGAGGGAGGCGCCTTTAAGAATGCGGGTGCCATCGTAGCAGGCGAGCGCGTAGTTTTTGGTTTTTAAGGAGAGCATGGCGGCATAGCGCCCATCAAAGGCAAGCCGGATGCCGGGTGGGAGCATGGCACCGATTTGGGCCACGTAGGTGCGTTCTGCCTCTTCCCCCTCGACGCCTTCGGGAGGTACGAAGTAGACACCATCGGTGTCCACTTCGATCACGCGGCTGCCCGTCTCCTCAAGGTGCTGGACGAGGGATTGGACGAGCTTGCGTCCCTCTTCCGTCACGCGACGTGCTGCATCGTAATCGTTGAAGTTAAAGGGGCCACCGAGGTAGCCGTAGAAGGAGTTGATCAGCACCTTAAGCGAGGCCTGCAGGCCGTCCCAATAGGCGAACTCGGTGGAGGCCTTTTGCGTCTCGGCGGCCTTTCGTTTGGCCTCAAGACGCCGTTCGGTTAGAAATCGCAGGGCGGGCAGAAAGATGCCCAACGTATCTGAAGCCGGCGCGATGGAGTAGGTTAGCATGAGGCTGGGGTAGAGGCTTTCCACATCGGCCTTTACCACTCGGCGCAGCACCCCTCGTTCGCGAACCTCCACATAGCCACCCTCATAGGGTTTGGAAGGTTGTGGGAAGGGAATGGCTCTTCCTTCGTGGAGGTAGGCACGTAGGAAGATAGTGTTGATCTTTTCGCCGTTACCCGACGCCACAACCTGCCCATAGTTATCGGGCACCATTTGGGTTTGGTAGAACTCGACGGGGGTGATGATGGCCGCTAGGCGCTCCACCTCTTCCACATCTTGGAGGGCATAGCGCAACACCATGTCGGGCTGTTGTGCGTAGAGCCGCAGCATATCCTGTCGGGGCAGCTCGAGGCGGTCGTCCGAGGCGATGCCGAAGTGGCGGGCGCACTCTTTTAAGCCGTAGCTCACGAGAGATTGGCGTCCCCAGTCGAAACGTTGCACAACGAGGTAGGTATCCACCACATGCCGTCCGAAGATATAGATCGGGCGGAAGGGACGTGTAGCGCCGCCGATGGCATAGTTACGTTCGTTGGCGCGCCAAGGCTCCGAACCATCGCGTCCTAAGGCCAATTTCACCCCAAGAACCCTGGCCCTTTCCAGCAGATAGGGAAAATCGAAGCCGAGAATGTTGTGGCCTTCGAGCACGTCGGGGTCACGTTCGGCGACGAGCGTTACGAACTGCTCCAAAATGGCCATCTCGTCGCCCTCCAGCACCGTTTTGAAGCCAGTGTTGTCGGAGATGGCGATCAGAAGAATGCGGCTGTCGGGTGCTGTGGGGCTAAGCCCGGTGGTCTCCAGATCGAACTGCATGCGGCGGATGTCTTCAAAGGCCATGCCTTTAAAGAGGGTTTTCCCGAGGCGGGTAAGCGCCATACGGGCGTCGCTGCTGCATGCCAAGTGCTCGATGTGGTGCTCGCGCAGCCATAGGCGTGCATCCCGATAACCGGCGAGGTCATCGAAGAGGGCCAGAACGCGATAGCCTTCGCCAAAAGCCTCATCCGTATCGAGGGCGATGCATTCGGCGATGGGAATTTGGGGTGGCGGCTCTTCTTCAAGCAGAAGCCAGGGGCGGAAAGGAATGGTGCGGCAGACCACCTCATCTGTTTCGGTGCGGCGATAGACGGCGAGGGTGGTATCTTTTGCAACGGTCTCCACGGCCACAATGCGGGGTTCGGGGTCCCACCCGTAGAGTATCTCTTCGGCCTGCATGACGGTATTTTCTTCTTTGTGGGGATGTTTT
>NZ_DATGLN010000252.1:0-6600 GCF_035294165.1 Chthonomonas sp. | reverse complement strand
GGAATATCTTCTATATAAGTACCGTAATCTGGTACGTACCAAAGTAAAGTCCTACTTCCTCGTGGGGGCCGAGCGCGAGGACCTTCTACAAGTAGGCATGATAGGGCTGTGGCAAGCGATTGTGGACTTTCGGGTAGACCGTGCCATCGCCTTCCCCGCCTTCGCGAAAGTCTGCATTCAACGCCACATCATTACCGCCATCAAAACCGCCACGCGCCAAAAGCAGATGCCTCTCAACACCTCCGTTCCGCTGGAAGGCCCTCCTGAAGATGCCTCTTCCGACTGGTGCCTCTGCGATATGATCCCCAGCGCCAACGCTCCCGACCCCGAAGAACTGGTGATCCAGGGCGAGGACACACGCGCGCTTCAGGAGATGCTGCGGCAACTGCTCTCGGACTTCGAATGGCATGTGCTTGCTGGCTATCAACTCGGTAAGTCCTACCGGGAGATCGCCGAGGAGCTGCGCTGTAAAACCAAATCGGTAGATAACGCGCTCGCTCGCATTAAGCGGAAGGTCGCAACTCTGCCTCTGGGCGTGGCCAACTTGAGCCAGCTTTTCGCAAACTCGTCCTCGCGCTAATGAACGCGCTAGGACGTGCGCGAAAATGGAAGGGCCTATCTTGTCTTATTTTGTGCTTTCGATAGCAATCCGGCTTCTGCCGTTCTCTACAGACCTGAGAAGTTCTCAGGTCTGATATTGTTTGTAAACCTAGCTCGGTGCAAAGTGCAACAACCGCTCCGTATTCTTTTATAGAAGAACTCTTTCGGAGAACAATGCCCATGAACGACCGATTGCTTCCAGAAGAGGAAGAAGAGCAGGCCGTGGAACAGGCTTTAGGCGACAACCCCCGCGCCGTCGAGTTGCAAGAACTGCGCCATGTGCTTGAAGAGCGATTAAAGGCGTTACAGGCCGACCTTGTGGCTACCCACGAGCCAGAGCAGCGGCGAGCGCTACAGGCCCAGGTGAATGAACTGAAGCGCCAAATCAAGGTGTTGAAACAAGAGGAGGCCATTTCCGATTTTGTTGAGCGCTCGGTGCGTGTCTCGGCTCGCCGTGCTGCTCTGGAAGAGATGTTGTAGGAGTCCATACCATGCAAACCCCTCCCTTGCATACCTGTAAAGCCTGTGGTTTTCGCTACTCCAGCGAATGCGAGCGCTGTCCTCGATGTCACATTCCTCGCGAAGGCGACCTCGCCCGCAAATGGCCGGCCATTCGTGCCTACCTTTTCTTCCTCATCGTCTGCTTCATCGGTGGTATCATCGCCTTCTATGAGGCCGCGAAACACTGACTTTAGCCGTTAAAACGGCACGGCTTTTGTAGGAGCGGGTTTCAAACCCGTCCCTACGATGCTGAAGGCAAACCCGCTTAACCGTTCGCTCTCAAAGCCGCCCAGAGCGGGCAAGGCTTATTCATCATCCGAGTCTTCCTCGTACATGCCGAAATGGCGGTCACACACCCAAAGGTAGGGACAAAGGGAACAGTGCCAACTGCTTCCTTTCGGCGGAAAATGCCCCTGACGAATGGCTTGAAGAGCCTCGGTGAACTTGTTGACGCGCCTCATAGCGTACTGTGTTTGGCCTCGTACCTCTTGCACGCTGCCATCGTGGAGGGAAACGAGTTTTACGGAAATCGAGTGTGTTGGCCAGGTCTGTTCGGCGCCCTTATACAAAAGGGAATAGAGCGGCCTATTCTTATCGTCGTTTCTTAAGGGACGGGGTAGCCAACAGAGAACGGTCACCTTATCATCCTCAATCTGCACCAGAGGAAAGACCGTCCGAACGGGACCGACAGCCAGTCTGATAGTGCAATTCTTGCCTGGTTGAAGCTGAGGCCAGGCAGACAAGAACGCATAGGCCTTCGGCAACAGGGTTTGAGTCGCATAGTTTTTCAGCAGCCGCCCATACATGCTGTCAGCCGAAAGCCCGCGGTTGAGACACTGCTCCAAAAAGTAGTTCTGCATCTGCTCACGTGTAGGAGGTTGTCGTGCATTCCGTTCTTGTAGAAACCATCGTAGGGTGGCCTCGAGCGCTTCACGAAAGCAGAGATAAGGCGAACGTTGCGACTCCTCCACTCCCAGGCCGTAGCGATAGTAGTATTGTCTAGGGCAACGTTTGATGTAGCCTTCCAAGGCGGAGGCTGTAAATGCCTCTGATGAGAGCCTGGTGCCTCGATAGGCCGATGGGGTTGATTTGTTGCTCTCATTGCTAGCTAAGGAAGATGATGAGACCCCAGGCCATGCTCTTGGGGCGCGGCGCGCAGAGGCCAGTGCCGCTAGCTCCTGCAGAAACGGGCTTTCCGTTAACTCATGTCTCCCACGGCTATACGGGGCCGAGAGAAAAAGATAGTCTTTTGCCCGCGAGAGGGCTACGAAGAAAAGTCGGCGCTCTTCTTCGAGGCCATCACTATTTTCCTCAGTGCCGGTGCGGATAAGTGAGGGAGGAGGGGAAACCAGGGCTGCACGCCCTCTTGCCGGATAGTTGCCCTGCACGACACCCGGCAAATAGACTGCAGTAAACTCCAGACCCTTTGCCTGATGAACCGTCATGACCTGGAGGGCGTTTGTGTGACAAAGCTCGGCGGGTAGGCGCAGACGGCGATTGGTGCCGGTGCGTACCAGTTGGCGGGCGTAAGTCACAAATTCGGCCACCTCTTGCTCGGTATCTCCCGGCCATCCTAAGGTCATTTGCAGAAATTGGTAGATCGCGGAGCGCTGCAGCAACATCTCAAAGTCCTCTTGAGATTGCAGCAGGTCTCTTATCCATCGGCTGCGTTGAAAGAGGTATCGCACCAAAAACCGCCAAATATCGGCGCCGCCTTGTGCACATGCGTTAATATCGGCCTGCAGACGCTGTAGGCCGTTTCTCCCCTCATCGCTTAAATCGGGCAGTTCCTGCGCCAGCGTAAGCGCCATGGGAAAGGGGTAGTTCTGGGCTTTTGCGGCGTTTAGCAGCTTCCTGATGTCGGCTTCAGGAATCCTATAATCCGGTAGCGTCCCTAAGGAAAGGAGCGCAATGCCACTGCCGCCCCTAAGCTCTAGCAGAGCCATAAGCCGGCGCACCGCGGGCTGTAGGAGCGGGTCGGCCACCAACTGCACGGGCACCCCATGTTTTAGCAGGGCGCGAGCGATGGCCGCTGCCTGCTCGTTTTTACGACACAACACGGCCTGTTCCTCAAGCGGAATGCCGCGTTCCTTAAGGAGTTTTGCGGTTTGGGCGATCCAGGCCGCCTCTTCCTCTTCATTTTGTGGGCGACCGTAGACCACCGCCGCCTCTGAATGGCCTTGGCGCACGGCTTGCCATTGAGGGGTAGGGCGTCGGCCTTGAGGGGTAGGGCGTCGGCCTTGAGGCGATGCCTCCACATTCGATGTGCCGGCAAATTGCGCTAACAAAGTGACGATGTGTGGGTGAGAGCGATAGTTGCATTGGAGTGGCATATGCTTCAGGCCGGGAAAATCGTGTTCAAGCTGCTGAAGATTGATGGCGGAGGAGCCGCGGAAGCTGTAGATCGCCTGGCGGGTATCCCCCACGAGCCAAAGGCTTTCGCATCGCGCGCTTAGCAATCGCAACAAGGAGAGGGCCGCCCGGTTCATATCCTGGCATTCATCCACAAGAATATGCCGGTACTTTGTTTGCCAACGATCGCGCGCCGGCCGGCTTTTTCTCAGTAACTCGACGGGGCGCATGAGGAGGTCACCGAAATCGAGCGCCCCGTTCTGCTGCAAGCGCTCTTGATAGCGTCGGTAAAGCTCGGCGACCTCCAGGTTGGCGCGGGCTTGTCTTTGTTGAGATGGGGTTGTGGCGTTAGCGAGCGCCTCCTCGGCCAGCTCTCGATAGCGCTGTGGCCCGCAAAGCTCATCTTTCGCTCGCGCGATGCAGTTGACGATGTCCGGTAGAGCTAGGTCGGGCTGTTCCAAGTAGAGCAGCTCCTGTAGGCCAAGGGTGTCTAGATCGTTGGCCAACAGACGTGCCGCCTGGAGGGGTTCCAGCAGTTTAGGGATAGGCGGCAGAGCCAAGAGGTTGGCCTCTACACAGATCAGCTCATAACCGAATGCGTGGAAGGTACCAATCCATACTCTATCGGCTAAAGCGCCCACCGCCTCACGCAGCCGGGAGCGCATCTCTTCGGCGGCTCGATTGGAGAATGTTAGTGCCAGTATCTTTTCTGGGGGTATTTGGTTTTGTAATAGGTGCGCTAGGCGGGCGATGAGTGTGCGCGTCTTGCCTGTGCCGGGGCCGGCCTCTACCAGCAGCCTTGCTTCGGTGGAGACGGCCGCTTGGCGCTGGCTTTCATCAAGGGGGGGCGTCGGTGCGGGAGGTTTTGGTGGGGGAAGGGGAGGCAACAAGAGAGCGTTGGCAAGTTGCACGCCAACGCACACCTCTGACAGGCCGGTTTCCACACAGATGCGTTGGAAATCCCAGTTGGCCTCTAGGAAAGCCTTGCGGAGCCGAGGCGCCGGCAGAAGCAGCTCGGCCGCGTAGAGGTTCGCTTCGAGTTCCTGGCGCATGCGAGGGCTATAGCCCTGCAGCGTTTGTACCTCCGAAGCCCCGTCGCAAGGCATCTGAAACAAAAGGAGTTGGTCGCCCTCTTCTGTAAAAGAGTCGTCCGAAAGATCGGGATGGATTTCCAGGTGGGCGAACTCGTGTGCTCGTGAAAAGCGTTGGCGTTCCGGCGAGACGCCCGGCCCGCTGGCATAATAGATCGCCTTGTAATCCCTGTCCAAAACGGCCAAAGCGCCTGCGAGGAGGGCATCGGTGGGAGCACGCGGATACTCTTGAAAGCCAGTTTCCTCACGAAGTGCTTTCAATACCGCTTCGGCGGGCGCAAGTATCGGCGTATCGAGAGGCATAAACCTTCGCAGGCGCTCATGCCTCTCGTCAGCGCGGCGTTTTAGATCGCTCCAATCCGGCATCGGGTTCCTCGGGTACTCACCCAGGCCGCATTCCTTCCCAGAACTTCCGATCCTCTTCGCTCAAACTCGGCTCGGAGAAGAGGGCCTCCCAAAAGTCTTTTTGATCGGGAAGCTGCGGGGCCGCTTCGGCACGGAAGGCCATACGGGGTGAGAAGGAGGGGCGGCTCTGTGCAAACGAAGCGCGTATCTGCTCTATCGAAAGCTCGGTCGCTTCAGCCAGCTTCTGATAGACAAACTCCGGAATGGACTTGGGGTGCAGGAGCGCGCGCAACAGTTGACTAAGTAAAGGAACCGGCAAATGCAGTTCCCGTGCCCACTGGTCAAGCCCCTGCTTTTTCATCAGAAGCTTTTGCAATCTGGCCAGCGATAGCGGTTCCCCCTCAAGGCCGACGCCCTTCCCCTCAAGGCCGACGCCCTCCCCCTCACTTGTTGGGAAGTAGCGCTCGATGGTTTCGTGGATGATCTGATCGAAGCGGGCTTCTACCTCCGGTGGGATCGCCACCTCCTCTTGCTCTGCTACACGGGAGATGCTTTCTATTTCGAGGAAATCCCAAAGTTCCTCATGGAGATGCTCCGGTGTTTCGCGCAGCCACTCTCCTAACGTTCTGGTCTGGCCGGAGTCAAGCTCTTCGCGCCAACGCAGATAGAGACTTTCTATCTCCTCCTCGGGAGGGGTTATCGGCGGCCGCTTGATCGGTTCCTGACCATTTGTTTTGTTTACTTCAGACATTCTATAGCCCTTTCTGTTGTCCTCTCGAAGGGAAGCGAGAGACCTTAACGTGCATTCTTTCGTGCTGGAGAGGCCTGCATCCGGCAGGCCTCCCATAAAAGTAAATATTTTTTCACCATCCAAAGCGGAAAGGATGTATGAAGATAATCATTGTTCATTTCCTGTACTCTCCATTCTATTGACCTCATTGGTTCGGTTTTAGGCGCGTTATTATATGGGGACTATTCCCGCAATTCATCATTTTCCACTTGAAGGCCAGCGTCTATTAATTTCTGTTGGATACGTCTATTGATATTGCGTACAGTTCTGTCGGTACAGCCTAATATTTGGGCGATCTCATCTTGGTCATACCCGCAATAACGAAGATGCGCTACGTATATTTCTTGGGGCGTTAGGTGGCCTAACAATTCATCCACACGAATGTTACTAAGAGCGCAGCGTTCGACCCCGATCTGAGGTGCCGGGATTGTATCTGCTACAGTCTCTTCATCATCATCGTCTTCACTGATACTGACATCAAGCGATTGCACTACCTGATTATAATATCTTATATATTTCCTAAAGCATTTAATAAAAAGTCTTCTTAATGCAGTATAAAAGTTGCAGCACCAAAAATAGCATTTGTTTAAATCTCCGTGGTATAGTGTCTCCATCAATTCAGTAATAACAACTTGATAAAGCTCTTCGGGATCGGGCACACTGAGGACTTGACACCAGCCATATATGGGGTGTTTCGTTCGTTCAAGGATGGTCTCTAATATCTGTGCCACATCTCGTGACCTCCCAACATTGCGCCAATGGAAAAAGAGTTCAACGAGGGTTTCAGAGTAGACATATTCGGAATGTCCATATCGTACTTGGGCACGTTCTTCAATATAAGATAACGGCTCTTGCTTCAGCTCTCGAACCTGTTCATCTATTTCGGCATGACGATGATACCTTGGATGTTGCGATGTGCCA
>NZ_DATGLN010000251.1:0-1894 GCF_035294165.1 Chthonomonas sp. | reverse complement strand
AGATTTTATGGTCTACAATGGCTAATGACTCGTTGCTGATAGATGAAACATCAATATACTTGAAATGTCTATCTGGCTGCTTTCTCGGATCGAGCAGTTTTGTTTTTTGAACTACCTCTCCAAGTCGCACCACCCGCCAATCCTCTGGCAAAGGGCCGAGTTCGGTTTCCTTCAAACGCACCTGATCGGCTTGCTCCACAGGCACAGGACCGTAGGTGAAGAGATGGCGCATAAGGCTCCTCTTGAGTTCACGGGCAGCAGCGATAACCTTTTCGGCGGCTTCCTTCGCCTGCTGTACCGTACGTAGAACGTAGGCAATGGCACGCTGTTCCTCGATGGGTGGGAGGGGAAGGAGTAAATTCTCGACATCTGGACGCTGCAGGCTAGGTAAGGTAGTTTTTGCATGTTCACCAGAAAGGGGATGAAGTATCAGCCAGGCGTGAAGAAAGTGAACATCAATCGTTCGCTTCCATTCTAAGTAAAAAGTTGTATCAGCTGGCCAACACATTTTTTCAGATAGCCACACTTGCCCGGCTGTACCTTTTCTGCCAATGATGAGTGTAGGAAATTGAATTAGAGGCTTGTCTGTCCAGGAATAAACACCACCTGAACCAATAACAGGGATGGTGCCAGTGGTTCTCGGTTTTGCTTTACCATAGCGGATACAAGCTAACTCCCCAAGTCGCACCACCCGCCAATCCTCTGGCAAAGAGCCGAGTTCGGTCATTTTGTAGCCGTTAGGTAAACCCTCTATGTTCTCATGCATCGTTCCTCTTCTCCAAAAGGCGCCTGCTCTGTTCCTAAAAGCGCGGTGAACGCTTTGGGCAACGAGGCAGGGCCTCGGTTAGGTACAAACGCTCAGGCCGCATAGATTGTCACTTCCTCGCGCAAAACGTCCTCTCGAAGGAGAGACTTGAGACCGCTGCGCACCACGAGGTCTACCGGCCGACTCAATAGGGAGGAAAGCTCGCGAGACATGCGGCTTAAGGTCAAAAAACCTACCGATGCATCCGGTTCAAACTCCACCAGCACATCCACGTCGCTTTGCAGCCCGAAATCTTCCCGAAGCACAGAGCCAAACAGGGATAGTCGTCGCACGCGGTAGCGGCGGCAAAAGTCCCCAATCCGCGCTTCAAGAATCTCGAAATTCCTCTTCTCCATGAGAGTGCTCTTCCCCTATAATGGGCGATTTACAAGCCACGATCGTAGGCGCTCTCGCTTATGGTGCA
Source organism: Chthonomonas sp. (assembly GCF_035294165.1). Classification (GTDB taxonomy): domain Bacteria; phylum Armatimonadota; class Chthonomonadetes; order Chthonomonadales; family Chthonomonadaceae; genus Chthonomonas. Next base: position 665 of record NZ_DATGLN010000251.1, on the reverse strand, counting down.
GTTATGATCGCGCACTTCTAGGCAGCCCCGTTTCCATCAACGTAACCGCCAAGCCCCAGTTTTTTTAAGACCGCTGCCAATTCCCGATCTGCACCCATGCGCTCTTCTTCTGCCTCTTGCAGGCGCACCACCGCCTCCTCCAGCGGTACGGTCTCTTCACTACCGTTCATGCTTACATAGCGGCTAGGGGAGAGGTTATAGTCGTTTCGGGCGGCCTCTTCGGTGCTGATGATTGCCGATAGGCCCTCCTCAACCCTCCATTCGTGGTAAAGCCGAGCGATTGTCTCGACGTGCTCGTCGGCTAGGTAGTTCTTAGGTCGCCCTTTGGCGAAGAGCGTGGAAGCATTGATGAGCAGAATCTGGCCTGGAGCGCGTTTCTTGCGATTAACAACGAGGATAATGCCCGGCGCGGTGGTGTTGTAAAAAAGATTTTCAGGCAACAGCACGACTGCCTCCACGAGGTCGCATTCCACAAACGCCTTACGGATATCGCGCTCGCGGTTGCTGCCCTGGTTGCCGCTGCCGCGGCTGGTCGCCCCCGTATCTAGCACCACTGCCATGCGACCCGTGTCGTTTAAGGAGGCAAGCATGTGCTGCAGCCAGCCCCAGTCCGCCGAAGAGGTGGGCGGGCTGCCAAAGCGGAAGCGATCGTAGGTGTCGTTTTC
>NZ_DATGLN010000250.1:0-1254 GCF_035294165.1 Chthonomonas sp. | reverse complement strand
CTGGCGTATGATGGCTTTATTGTGCTCTGCTGCTGTCATCAGTAAACCTTTGTGCTTACTTTGCTGTATCTCAGCATAATCGTGGTGTCAATAACGGTATTGGGTGGGCATCCGTCTTTTTGTACGCGTCGCCACCTTCGGCGGCTCCCGGGGGGCAGGGTGTGAGAAGCGCCACCGCCGCTGTGCCCGGGGGTAGGAAGGGAGCCAGGGTGTGAGAAGCGCCGCCGCCACTGTGCCCGGGGTAGGAAGGGAGCCAGGGTGTGAGAAGCGCTGCCGCCACTGTGTCCGGGGGTAGGAAGGGAGCCAGGGTGTGAGAAGCGCCGCCGCCGCTGTGCCCGGGGTGGGAGGGGAGCCAGGGTGTGAGAAGTGCTGCCGCCGCTGTGCCCGGGTGGGAAGGGAGCCAGGCGGCGCCGAACGGCGCCGCCTGGCTCCCTTCCCACCCGGGCGAGCCACCGAAGGTGGCGAGGAGTGCAAAAGAGACGCCCGGACAGCGCCGGGGACTTGATTCTCTGGCGGGCCTGTGGTAATCTCATTGAGAAATACATCTACGGGGGTAGCCTTATGAGTGTCATCAAGTTTTCTTCGGTCCCCGCGCAGCGTGGTGTTACCGGCTGAGTCCGTGGTCCTGTAGAACCGAATAGGGCGAAATCCGTCTACAAATTGTGCTCGCACTATTGTTAGTAGCGTTCACAATCCTTTTTCCAATTGCGAACATGTAACCCTTCCGCGTAATCCCTCCTGTTCTGCACGACCATCGCTGCACTCAGCGCTGTGGTCTCCTCCCGCCTGCCTTCTTGCCGAAAATACGGCCTTGAGGCACTTCATACGCGAAACCACTTTCACCACTGCCTGTGCTCTCCTTCGGACCGGCGCTTTCTTGATATATCCTGATATCCTTTGCGTTTAAAACGCTCATGACTGAGAGGAGGTATATCCATGCCCATTGCCATAGTTGATCGCAAAACCAGCGTGAACGTAAAAGAGAAAGCTATTGAGGAGCAACTATCGTGGATTACGAGACCGACTATGATCCCGAAGAAGAATACATCCCACTGGTAAAAGCAAGAGCGCGACGTAAAGTCCAGGCAGCACAGCAGAAAAAATCCAGGCCCACGCGCAAAACGAGCTATGAAGCGAGCGCCGATGTCCAGCGCTGGCTGCGCGAGCAGGCATTGGAGGATGAGGGTTTCACCTCCAGTTTCAATCCAACCTTTCTGGCTTCGCAGCGCGATAGCCCCTGGATTCTCTCTTCGC